>JADFYA010000100.1:0-3985 GCA_015233285.1 Deltaproteobacteria bacterium
GTCACCTTTGATGTGTGGAAGCAGCTATCCGAAGCAATTTCCGCTATTCTTGATCGGACAACGTTGTCCCTTCTAGTGGCCAGGCACCAGGCCAAGGCCGGCGCCCGTCCGGCTTCCTCAAAGTCCTCCAAGTAGAGGCGGCGGCGACTAATAATTATCAAAGTTGACCATGGTCTCGTCGGCGTGGGCGGCTTTTCTCTGGGATAGGTTGACCACCCAGGAGGCCAGGTCGGCCTTGCAGACGATGCGGTTCGTCGCTGCGGTGGATTTTTTGAAGTCGGCCCTGGGCCGCATCTTCGGCCAGATGGATTCTCCTTCGCCTATTCCCACGGCATCAGCATGTTCCGCCGCTTCCCGGTCGTAGAAATAAGTATGCGGTCCGCCGATGATGACCGGGACTCCTCGGTTGCGGAATTTGTCGGCGATCAAGGGCGCGCTCCCGAAATGAGGTTGAAATGAACTCCCGCCATCGGGTTATGGAAAAGATTCTGGCTGTTCAGACTAACTATCCCAAGGCGGTCGTGCTGGTGGCCCTGGGCCTGGCGGTGCTGGCCGTTTTGTATACGGTCATGAGCCTGGAATTTCAAACAAACAGGGCTGATCTGGTTTCCTCTGATCTTCGGCTAAGCCATCTGTCCGACCAAGTGAATAAATTTGGCGACCTGGACAACTTTGTCGTAGCCATCGAAAATCGGGACAAGGAACGCACTCTAACATTTCTTCAGGCCCTGGTGGCTCGACTGGAGGCGGACCGGAAAAACTACGCCCAGGTGTTTTACCACATTGACCCAGACTACTTTCGGCCCTGGGCGCTGCTTTACCTGGACGCTAAGGATATTACGACGATAACTGAAAGGTTGCGGGAGCATCGGAATTTTATGGTGAATCTGGCCGGCTCCCCCAGCTTGACTAGTTTATTTAAGGAAATCAATAAAGAGATGGCTTCCCAGATGATGGGCCGGCTTTTTACCGGGTTCCTGGATGAGCCCGAGACCGGGACCAAAGACAAGCCTCTGAATCTTGATTTTTTGATCAACGTCCTTCAGTCTTTGAACAAGCAATTGGATGGGAACGCGGCGGCCAATACGCCCTGGGAGTCATTTCTTACTCCTGAATCCTATCAAGACAAGGTTGGCGGCGGATATTTTTGGACCGAAAACAAGCGTTATCTTCTCCTGTTCGTTACTCCGGGCAAGACGGACGACGGTTTCGCCAAGGCCCAGGGCCCGCTCCAGGCCCTGAGAAAGGCCATTGCCCGGACCCAGACCGAGGTTCCCGGCGTCCCGGCCGGGGTGACGGGCCAGGAAGCATTGAACATGGATGAAATGAGCGCCGCTATTCAGGATATGGGCCTGGCTACGGCCATCTCGCTGGTCGCCCTGACTCTCTTGCTGACGTTGGCCTGGCGAGGTTTCCGGAGACCTATCCTGGCCATTATCCAGATCGTGATCGCCCTGGCCTGGACTTTCGGCCTGACTACTCTGTTTATCGGTCATCTTAACATCTTATCGGTATCTTTCACCCCATTGCTCCTGGGTTTGGGCATAGATTATTGTATTCATTGGTTTGCCAGGTATCAAGAGGAGGCTGAAACCAAAGCAGCGTCCCGGAAGGAAGCCATTTGCATCGTTATGTTTAAATTAGGGCCGGCGATTTTGTTGTCCGGGTTGACTGCGGCGTTGTCATTTTTTCCATTGGCTCTGACTGGATTTAAGGGTTTGGCCGAGCTGGGGATAATCTCCACCATTGGGATGGTTATGACCACCATTACCACTCTGGGCGTTTTGCCGCCGCTGGCCTTATTGCTGGACAAGCCGCGCCGCCGGACGAAGGTGGGGGGCGTTCCCGACCGGGTCAGGCCTTTATTCGGGCTGACCAACCGCCGCGCCTGGGCCATCTTGATTCCATCGGGCCTGGTGCTGGTTTTGGCCATCTGGGGCGGCGCCGGGGTGGCCTTTGATCTTAACATGTTGCGGCTGCAATCCAAACATGCCGAATCGGTGCTCTGGGCCAAAAAGCTGATAGACGACTCCAAACAAACGAGTATGCATGGGGCGGTTCTGGCCCGCTCGCTTGATGAGGTCAAACGGAAAACCGCGGCCCTGGCCGCCCTCGGTTCGGTCGCTGAGGCCCGGAGCGCATCCAGCCTGCTTCCCCGCGACCAGACCTCAAAGGTGGCCCTGCTGGCCGACATAAGGCCGATCATAGACGGGGTCAAGTCCTTCCGGCATCCGGACGGGGCGGTTGATCCGGCCGAATTGGATCAGGCCCTGGGCAGAATCCGATTCAAGATGGTTGATCCGGGCCAGGCTGGGGCGATTGACCGGTCATTGCTCGGGCAAATGGATCAAGTCAGGGATCTCATCGATCACATTCGACAAAGAATTAGTGCTCCCGAACGGGCTAAAGTCGAGTCCGCCCTGCAATCATTTCAAACAAAGTTTTTCAATCAACTCGACGGGATGCTGGATGTTCTCCGCCGGAATGCCTACGCTTCACCTATGCAGCCATCCGACCTGCCCCCGTCCATCCGGCATCTGTTTGTGGGACCCGACAACCTTTATCTGATTCGCGTTTTTCCGGCGTTGGATATCTGGCAACCTGAGATGCTGGCCAGGTTTGTCAAAGACCTTAGAACGGTGGATCCAGACGCGGTCGGTGATCCGGTCAGGTTGTATCAATTCACCCAGGCCTTCCGCGACGCCATTATTCATGCTTCGATTTATGGCGGGGTAATTATTTTTGTCCTGCTCTGGATCATCTTTCGCCGCCTCCAGGATACGGTGATGGCCATGATCCCGTTTTTCGTCGGCACCGCCTGGACCGGGGGGCTGATGTATCTATTCCATGTCGATCTGAACTTAGCCAATGCCATCTTCTTGCCCCTGGTCTTTGGGGCCGGGGTGGAGTATGGGATTATTATTGTGCAACGGTGGCGCCAGGAAGGCCGCGAAGCGGGAACAGCCATGCTGCCGGTCAGCACGGCCAAAGGGGTGATCATTGCCGGTCTATCGACCACGGTTGGTTTCGGCAGCCTGATCATCTCCGACCACCAGGGGATCTATAGCCTGGGGTTTTTGTCCATGATGGGTAGTCTGAGTGTCTTAGCCGCAGCCGTGGTTTTTCTCCCGGCCCTGTTACAGGTGGTCGTGGGATCGGCCGGAGGCGGCGTCCCGATAATCCCGGACTGTTCCGAGATTCAGGAAGTCCCGGATAAAAATGTTTCCAATTTTAAGTCCTTAAGTCGTGAGGAAATATAATGAGAAGAAAGACCGTCGTCTTAATTAGTTGTCTTTTGACCTTTGTTTTCTTTTCCGGTCTGGTTCATGCCGGCCCGGCCACGGATCGCGTCCGGGAGATGCTCCAAAAGGTCATGTCTATCCAGACCGACCCTCAACTTCAAGGACCGGAGCAAAGGGAGCGGCGGAGAACGGCGACCAAAGGGGTTATCGCCGCCAATTTCGATCTTGAGACCATGGCTAAGAACGCCCTGGATCAATCCTGGCCAAAGCTTACCGGTCCGCAACGTCTGGAGTTCAAGAGTGTTTTTCAAGACCTGTTTCTTGATTCTTACACCCGGTTAGTGCTGGATTTTTTAAAGAAGGAAGAAATCCGCTACACCAAAGAAGAGCTTAACCAGGGCCGGGCCTTGGTCAAGACGACAATTATTCGGGCAAGCGATGAAATCCAGGTGGAATATTGGGTGGCTTCGGTGAAGCGGGAATGGTTGGTCCAGGATGTGACGATAGATGGGGTCAGCATTGTGGAAAAGTATAGAAAATCATTTGCCCGGGTGATTGCGCAAGAGTCCTATGGAGCCTTGTTGCAGAAAATGCGAACCCAGCAAAAGGCTACGGGATCATCATCCTGAGGCCCGGTCAGGTCTAACCGATAGATGTTACTTTGGCTCCGAAGGCAAGTTAACCCCGCCCACGGGGGTATCCTCTTCACGCAACCGCGGCCGGCCCGTTTTTTCGGGATACTA
>JADFYA010000100.1:4017-10411 GCA_015233285.1 Deltaproteobacteria bacterium
CGGGATACTTACCCTGAATGCCGCCATAAAAGGCTCGCAGCCTGTCCATGTCGGCCCGGACGTCGCCACTGGGGAAGAAAAATCCGCCGAACCCGCAGCGTTTCCGGCCATAGTCCAGAAAGCCGAGACCTATCGGAACGCCGGCTGTCCGGGCAATATGGTAAAAACCTGATTTCCAGTATTCGGTTTTTCTCCGGGTTCCCTCCGGGGGTACGGCCAGTATCAGGTTCGTCGAGGCATGGAATGACGCGGCGATCTGTTGGACCAGGTTCTGGGGCGCCTGCCGGTTAACGGGAATGCCGCCCAAGGCTCTCAGAATCCGGCCGCATCTACCCTTAAACAGACTATGTTTACCCAACCAAGAAATGCGTAAGCGCAAGACGTAAGCCGCGGCCAGCATAAACGGCACGTCCCAGTTCGAGGTGTGGGGTGAGGCGATAAACACAAACTTTGCGGGTAACTGTTCTGCACCTTCGATCCGCCAACCCCAGAACGCCAACCAGAGCCTTCCGATCCAATAACCCATGCTTCATTTTCCTTCTGATGCGGCTTTCTTCTCCTTGATGACCGAGTCTTTGATGACCAGTGTCGGATCGCCGAATAGGGAAAATCGGAGCCAGTTCATCCCCAACTTCAGTAGTTCGAGGTCATCGGTTTTCACCTTTTCGGCCAGATCAGCCGGCAAATCGAACAGGGTCAGGAACCGGCTGCCCAAAACAAACCGGCGGAATTCATCCAAGTTATATGACGCCATAACAAACATTTGAAATTTTTGGGGATTGAACGCGGCTTGGGGCCCGGGAACCTTTCGAGTAATGATTTCCATCCACAAGTCATTGTAAAAGTTATATTCGGTCAGGCCCTGATTGGCTTGCCATTCCGCCACGGTCCATTCCCGGCCTTGTCCAAAACCGGTGCAATGGGCTTCTTTGACAAAGAAGAACTGTTCCTTGACGCTCAGTCCGGGGTCGGGTTTGGTGGCGGCGCGGCCCAGCGGGTACATCCGGCAGGCTCCCGGCCGATCTTCGTAGATGGAGCACCCCTGGTCGGTGACGAACGGGCAACGCTTTTTCCCGTCATCTTTCATTCTCAGGAAGGCCATGGGCAGGCCATGATGTCCGGTGGCCCGGCTGGTGGTGTAATCATCCAGAAAGACCTCGGAGGGAACCTTGAGATGTTTTTTCATCCGCAAGACATCATAGGGGGTCAACATCAGGTTCAAGTCAGCGCAACAAACGTTGAAGCAAGTTACCTTAGAATGGCAAGCAAAGACGAAGCTATCGCGTTCCAGGGGGATGAGGGCCTCGGGGTTGTGATCATTAATAATTGTTTTTAAATCCATAAATTATTGCCCATCCTCTTCCGCTGCGATATTCTTGGCATGGGCCTCGACGACTTCGTCTTTGACCTTAAGGACTATTCGTCCCAGCAAGCCGAACTTGATCCAATCGAAGGCCAGCTTGAGCAGTTCCACGTCATTCCGTTTTATTTTTTCCACTTTAGTCTGGGGGATATCGAACTTGGACAAGAAGCTGCTGCCGAAGACGAACCGCCGGAACTCATCGATGTTATAGGTGGCCATGAAAACCATTTTTTTGATGGCGTCATTATCCACTTCCACATCGCGCAGACGCTCGTTGGCGGTAAGTTCGTTGAAACTATCCTCCACGTCCCGGAGGTTGATCAATCCCTGGTCTTCCAGATATTCCGAGAGGTAGTATTGCCGGTCTTCATTAAGGCCAAAACATCTGTCGGCCACGTCCATGGTGAAGAAATCACTTTCCTGGTCCATATCTATGGGATACATCCGGCAGGCCCAGGGCCGGACATCATAAATCTCGCATCCCTTGTCGCCGACAAAGGGGCATTTCTTGTCGGTCTCGTTCATTTTGATGACTAACAGTGGAATCAAATGCTTGGCCCCGGAAACGACCTCGGTGTATTTGTCAATGCACTCTCCTGAGGATATGCCCAGTTGGTTCTTCATCCGGAGGAGGTCATATGGGGTGAGAAAAATATTTATGTCACGGCAACAGGTAGTGAAACAAGACACCCCGTGGTGACAGGAAAATCGAAAGGAGTCTTCCAACATCAGTTTTTTTTGTTCCCAGTTCTTACTTGGTTCATTCATTCAGTTTATCCTCGTAATTATAGTTTTCCAAATCTGGAGTTTCAGGTATATATTCAGCCAGACGAAAAGCACAACACAAAGGACGCAAAGGGAACGAAGAAAACGCAGAGATCTTGGAAGCCATATCAGAAAACTCTGTGTCCTCTTTTTTCTCTCCGTGTCCTTTGGGTTGTGCTTCTTTTCAAAAGACTGAAATTCAACATTGGATTAGTGTAGTTCGGTCAAACAATCAAGTCAACAGAATTTCCGGTTACAGCGTGGAAGATGCGGTTTTTATTGTATTACGTTTTTGTGCGGGATAGGATTGATCAGGTCTGAATATTTCCTTTCCACCACCGGCCAGGTGTAAGCTTCTTTAACGAATCTCTGCCCCTGGACACCCAATTGCCGTCTGGTTTCCTCATTCAGGTGTTTGACTGCGACCATAAACTCGGTCGGATCAGAATACCACAGGCCGCCTTGGGCGCGGCGACATTGCCCTACCAGGACGCGGCATTTTCCGTTGACCAAAACTGCTTTGCCGGCCCACCAGGCCTCCAGCAAAACGATAGACAGGCTTTCGTATGGAGACGGCATAACCAGAAAATCGCAGGCGGCCAGCGCGTTCCACTTGGTTTGTTCGTCCACAAAGCCCAGGGAAATGATATCCGGATGCTTCGGCACATTCATGGCCGGTTTGCCCAGCAAGACCAGCTTTCGGGGTGCCTGATTTTGTTTTTGCAGCTCGATGAAGTTACGGAACAAGTCATCACACCCTTTGGACGGATCGATCCGCCCGATGTACAGGATGAACCTCTCATTGATGCGGAATTGACTGCGAAATCCGTCTCCGTCAAGGGTCTCCGGGGGGTCTAAAGCCATCCCGGCCACTGGTCCGTTCAATCTGGCTCCGGGAAATCTGGTTTTCAGAAAATCAAGCTCTTCCAGGCTGTTGAAAATGAAGCCTTGCGGGAGTTGAAAGAACTTGTCCCACATGCTCATGTAAATCGGCCATTCGTCGTGGGCCAGGGGAGCCAGATAGGCTTTATCCTGAACCAGCGGCAGGGTAAAATAGGTAGTGGCATACAAATATGGAAAGAAGATGAAGGCATCGAATTCCGCGGTATGTTGCTTGACGTAATCCATGAGCGCCGGGCTCCAGGGACCTTGAGCGCGCATCCATTTCTCCTGCTCTTCTATGGGTGCAATTTTGACGCGCGGGGCAATCCTTTCTGAAAGCCGATTAAATGAGTTGACGTTCCGGGGCGAGGCGACCGGGAAGCGCCGGACTCTGGTCTCTCCGATCAATTCTTCACCGGGGGGGTAACAATTCGCCCAGGTCATGTAATCCAGGGCCGTGGTGGTGAGCACTTCCGTATGCCAATACTTGGCCATCTTTTGAGCTATTTTAAGGCAAAGAAGCTCCGCTCCGCCGTTGACTTCCAGGCCGCACCGCTGAACGACAAACGCTACCCTCGGCCGCCTGGTTGCCCGGTTGTCCGGGGTAGGGTCTTCTTGCTTGACGGCATCCTGGGAATACCTTGTCGGCATGTCCTGTTCGCTCCCTTCGGTCTATAAAAACCGCTTCTCAAAATCTCCAGTTGCGGATATCGTGTTACGGGTTATGTCTATGGCTTGAATTGTCCCGGCAAAGTTTTCAGATAAATTTGCGACCGGCAACCCTCGACGGGGTTCAGGACTCCGTGTTGACCAAAGGGGGTGGGGCGGCCCCGTCAATATATCTGATGTTAATGTCGCGCTGAGGAAAGGGGATTTCTATCTTTCGTTCCCGAAATAGGCGGTCAATTTTAAATCGGAGTTCCGATTCGACCCCTACGGCATGTTGGACGGAGGTCCACACTCGAAGCTTGAAAATAAGGGCGCTGTCTCCGAAGTCGGCAAAGAGCACATCCGGCTTTGGCTCCTGGAGGACCAGCGGATGTTGGTCGGCCGCCTCCAGCAGGGCGTCCTTGATTGCATCCACGTCGGCCCCATAGGCAGTGCCGATACTGATGCTGCGGCGTACCCGCATGTCCTTGAAACTCCAATTTGTTAATTGGTTACTGATCAAATCCGAATTGGGAATGATCAGCGAGGCGTTATCCCAGGTCTGGACCACCGTCGACCGGACCCGGATATTCTTCACTGTTCCTGTAACACCCTTAATTTCTATCACATCCCCCACCTGGATGGGACGCTCGAACAGGAGAATAATGCCGCTGACGAAATTGTTGAAAATAGTCTGCAAACCAAAACCGAGCCCCACGCCCAGAGCGCCGAAGGCCACGGCCAGAGAAGTCGCACTTAAACCCAGGGCATAAAATGCCGAGATGATCCCAAAGGCCCAGATGGCATAACCCGAGACACCGGCCATCGACTCCTGAACGCCTAAAGCCAGGCCGCTCTTGGCTAGAAGTGTTTTAAGGAAGAATCTCCGCCACAATCGTGTCGCCGCGTGGGTAAACAACAGGACCAGGAAAGCTTGCACAAATCCCAAAAGACTCAACTTCATGCCGCCCAGCGGAATGGCGTAGGTCATCACCTGGACAAAGCCCACGGCCACGGCTTCCTTTCCACCCCAGGCCAGGATAATCCCAGTCAAGACGGTCCCCAGCCAGGCCACCCAGCAAAGCCGCAATGCGAGCCACCGGATGGGCAGGGACGTTTCTTTGTCTTCGGTGGTCTCGGATTCGGACATTTTTTTGAAGTCTCGTTCCTCCTCTCGAATGATAAAGAATATCAAGCCGCCCCACAGCAGCACCGACGAGGTTAGACCCCAACTTATATACCAGCGCAAGGCCAACTGGCCATACCCGGATAGTTCCAAAAAAGCACCCGCCCCGACGATAAAGTATCCCAGTCCGGCTAAGGTGGTCCGCCAATTTGGTGAGTGTGGCCGCTTTTCGGTTGCCGGCGCATCGCCTTCCTGAATCAAAACCCGCCCAAGATAGATACTCCAGCCCAGTAAACCGAATTCAAAGAGCAGCCGACCCAACAGGAGGAGAGCCCAGGCGCCGCTCAAAAGGCTGTAGGCTGCAGTGTAACCTATGGCGAAAATAAAAGAAATGCGCAACATCAACCGTAACAGGCAGACCAACCTGACCGGCACTCGGTGGTGTTCACCTTCATTCCACAACGTCAGGAAGTCGAGCCACCATTTACATAATATCCAGATCAGCAGGACATTGCAGACTGCCCGAAGAAAGGGAACCGATGAAGACACAAAAGGAAACATTGAGTATAAATATAGGGCCAGGGTGGTTCCCGATAAAGGGAAAGAACGGTAAAATATCCGCAGCGCCAATAATCGCCAGAGGTCCCGGCCGAAAAATGGTTGTTGTTCCAAATTGACCAAAACCCGGACCAGCCGACGGAGAACGGCCAGGATAATGACCAGCAGCAGGATGGTGGTAATATATAAGAATCCGCCGGAGACAAAAAAATCTACAATCTTTGCCGGCTCCAGATCACGAGTCAAGAGCAATCGCATCCGCTTGGCCAATCCATTAATCTCTTCTTGAATCTTGACCCAACCCAAGGCCGCGGCCGGTCCATCTTTTCTCTTAAAAATTTCTTCTTCTTTCCGTTCCTTAATGACTGCATCGTATTTTTTGGACATGGAAGCAACGGCATCTCGGGTCTCTTCCCACTTAACCGTTTGGATGGTGTGGGACTCGGCCAGTTTTTGAAGTAGTCCGGTCTTTTTAGCCAGGATATCTTTAAGTGATTTGAGCCGTTGAATGAGGGTGACAATGGCCTTGTCTTTGGAGTTGAGGGCACTGACCTCCAGCAACTGGTTTTCGTCGAGGTGATATTGCTCATCGGTTTGTTTGCGTAGCTGCTCAATCTTTTGGTTTTTTTCAGCAAGTTGATTGATCCGCCCGGTTATCGTGTCTAACGCCTGTTGCTGTTCCATCCGGGCTTTATCCAGCTTGTCGACCTCCGTATCCGCGATCAGGAGCATGGCGCTGTGAGCCAGGACCATTTGTTTGATACTTCCCAATTCGGTGATCATATCTTTTTCGGAGGCTTTAAGACCAGTTACCTGAGCTTTCAGTTGCTCGACATTTTCCTTTTCCTCATTCAAAGTCTTTTCGATAGACTGCATTAAATTGATGTAAGGTGACTGGTTGGCCGGATTTTCCGGGGTAGCGGCGGGGGCCGCGGCCGTGGCCGGACAGCAGTTGCTGATGAGCAGCATTACCGCCCAGCAGGCTATAATAATTATTTTTAATCGGCAGCATCTATTACGATTCACCGGAAAGACTCCTCCCAAATAAAAGT
>JADFYA010000101.1 GCA_015233285.1 Deltaproteobacteria bacterium
TACGGGACCGGTATTGATGCCCACACCGACTCGGAAGGGAGGCAACCCCACCCGGTGCCGCGTGTTGAATTCCTCCAGGGCGTTCATTATCTCCAGGGCGCTTTTGACCGCCAGGGTGGCGTGGTCAGGCAGTCTCACCGGGGCTCCAAATACGGCCATAATCCCATCCCCGACAAATTGATAGACGACCCCCTGGTGCTTTTCAATTGCCCTGACCATATAAGAAAAATAGTTATTGAGCAGATTGATCACCTCGTTGGGAGGTAACTCCTCACACAGGGTCGTGTAGTCTCGGACGTCGGAGAACAGAATGGACACCTCGGTACTCTCTCCGCCCAGAGCCGGTGGATGCTCCAGAATAGCCTGAGCAATTTCCGGGGTAACGAACCGGCCAAAGGTTTCTTTGATCCGTTCGCGATCTCGGAGGCCCTCAACCATTCGGTTGAAATGGTCTGCTAAAATGCCCAGTTCATCATTACTGGTGACGCCGGCTGTCGCGGTCAGGTCGCCTTCGGCCACTTTGGTCATGGCCTCGACCATGTCCTTTACCGGCGTAACAATGCTGCCGGAAATGGTGTGGGATAAAATCATGGCCAGGACAAGCCCGGTAATTAATAGGAAAACAGTCAGGTAAAGCAGGCTGCTGATAACTTCTTCCGGGTCCATGATCAGCATCATCTTGGCCTTATTGTATGACAGCACGGCCAGGATGATCATGGGCAAGAAACTGGCGAACATAAAAGTATAGAGTAACCTTGACCGGAGACGCAGTCGAAAGGCGCCCGGCGTCTGGACCAGGCCACCGTCGGGAAAGAAATGACTCCGAGCCTCGCGGCTGAATATCTCCGTGGTGAAGAAAACAATGGCCGAGGTGACGACACCGGATATCAATACGCCGGTAAACACCCGGCATCCGCTTATAATGATCGACAGAGTGACTTTTCCGACTGTCTGGAGCATAGTGCTGTAAACCGACATAATCAAAGCGGCCATCAGCCAGTTGGCCAGGCTGACTAAAGCGGAATAAAACGGCATGTTGAGAATTTTTCGCTGCACAATGGGCAACAATCCGGTGGGGATATCCCGGGCCTCCAATTTAAGCCGAATATATCGCCTGATGCCTAATAACCAGTTGAAGTTAAAACAAGTTGCCGTGATCACTAAAACGATCATCATAATGGCCGAGACGCGCAGAGCTTTCTGGATATAGGGCAGGGGATGAAGCTGGTCAAAATAGAGAAAGTAGGATATGCAAACAATCGCCCCGGTGACGTTGGCCAGAATTTGAACAAGACCTAATTTGAATCTGAAAAGCCGACTTATGTCCGGCCAAGGGTTGTTTTTTTCGGAAGGTTGCTCAGCCATTTGACCACCGGGTTTGATGATGTTACCGCATCTTGGACATGTTTTGATGTGGCTGGAAATAGGGCGGAAAGGCAGAGGCAACCAGTCTCTTCAACTGGCGCCTCTTAAGGGCGAATCATAATCTTGAGATCAGCATTTTATTCGCTATATTCTATAGGTCAGATTAAATTAGAGTACCACAAGGGGCGACCCTTGGCAATCTTTTTCCAGGTGGGGTTGGCCGGCGGGAATGGAATGTCTCTCGGGGAGCATCGGTCGAGGTTACTGGGCACAGACGTGGTGCAATAAGGTAGCAGAGGTAGACAACTTTGTCTGACTCCGATATCAACCGTGAACATGGCTGGACATGCAGAATCTACCTCGGCTTTCTTGTTTGCCCAGAAAGTGATCGATTCATTGCTAATCTATATCTCTATTTCTACCTGTTGCCTGACAAGATTGACCACCGGTGTGTATATATCAACATCGGCTTCCGGCGTGCGTATGGTGACGATTAGAGAGTAGCGGGCTCTTTTGGACCATCGTTCTAGGTGATGACGCTCACGCCACCAGCCTATAACTGGATAAACAGCAAGGTAACCCCGTTGGGCAAGTTCCGCTGCCGTTCCGGTCCAGCGGTCCGAATGCAATGATCCCAAGCTTCTTAGTTGAGGACCTAATTTCCAGCTATAGGCATCACTCTTGGAATCGTCACCCCTTCCTTCTTCAAAGGCAATCCTGTTTATGCGTCCTTTGAATTGGTCAAGAGTTTCTGTAGGTGTTTTAACCTCTAATCTTAGGCCGTGAGAAGCATAGCGATGTGGTTTCTTCCATCCTCTTTCTCCTGGGTTGGGTTCAATGAAGTAAGACAGCGTGACCCGCATCTCTACCTCGGTCTCGCCTAATTCCTGCAAGACATCGGCAGGCCACGGAATAGTGTGAAGATTCATGTCCCGCATTTTATCTTTTCCATCGATCCTATCATACGGTTGCAGCGAATCCTGGGCGATGAGGGTCAAGGAATTTCTGGTGCTCCACATGGCCTTAGTCAGATCAGGAACACCAAATCCGTACCATCTCAGAAGTTTTTTGTAATCCTCTCTTTTTTTCAACGGAGAAAATCTGTCTTTCATCGCTTCGGTCCAATCGGCGGAGTGGACCAGCAGAGCTCGAATGGTTTCCGGCCAATACTCGGGATGTTCGGCCAGAAGTATGGCCGCCATTCGTGAAGCCAGTGCAGTGGCTGCGCTGGTATCTCTCATGATGGTTAACGGCTTTATGGTGAATGATCCATTCGTTGAAAGTAAGCCAAGACTATCAACGTATTCTGGGCCCCTCGTCTCCGGGTTTATGGCCATGTTTCCACCCTCGAAAACGATGTCAGGTTTGATCGGCCATGAATTGGACCACATGCTTGAGGTGCAACTGGAAGGACTCAGGTCGCCCTGTGGAGCGAGGGGGAGCCAGCCGGGATACTCATCCTGATCAATGGTGACCTTTTCGGTGAAAGCTCCAATAGTTAAGGCATTCCATGACTGGCCAGGGTCATGAATCCCATCGGTATGGTTGCTGTCTGGATAGAATTGACGGGAGTCGGGGTTAGTGTTTCCGGCGCAGACCACGATGAGTCGCTTCTGGTTATCATCGCTGTCGTCGTAACCTGAGGCCAAGGCATCCAGGCGGGCAGACCACGACGATGGTTTTCCGCGATCTCGGGAATCTGTTGCCGATACAGCCAGACACATCACGCGTTGGCGTTCAGGCGCAGTAATCTCTGCCCGATAAATCGCCTCGCTGGTAATGTGACCGTATAGACGAGCAGGATTTTTACCGCTGTCAGGAAGAATCTTGACAGATTCAAGCCGATGTCCCAATTCATAGGAATGGCTTTCGGATAGGACCTCAGTTAGATCGCCGTATAGTGAAAGTCCGGCCATCTCGGTTCCATGGCCTTTGTTATCTGAGGTGCCCCAGTTTGGGTTGCAGGAGTGCATGTCGGTTTGATCGAGCATGCCTCAGCATAGGATGTTCTCTATTTATTCCCGTATCCAGTATACATACAGCCGGGCTAGATGATGGCGGCCGGCTTATTCTGGACAACGCATCATTGATCCATTCGTATTGAGCGACCGCGGTGAGGTTGGTGAAGAAGTCGGCCGTTTCTTTCGCCCGGCGAACCTCCGCGATACAATCGAGCAAGTCGATTGATCTACTCATCTGAGACTTGGTGCCTTGGGCTATAATAACCGTTCGATCTGGGAATTCTATCGTCTCGTCATTAACATCAAGGCCGATGCGCTGAGCGTGATCTTTAAAGGTATCAAGATAGGTTCGCCTATCACTCCCAACGCGAAGCCAGACCTCCCAGGAAATAGCCTCATCTCCTTCCGGCATGACATCATTGTCGTCAGTCCACAGGGCGGTAAACACTGCTCTACGTATTTCTGAGATGCTTTCAACCAACGGTTGATTCTTGGGCTTCCCTTTTTTTGTATTTTCGTTGAGATACTGGTTTATTTTGTCGAAAAAAAGGGATAGCTTGCCTTCTGGAATATAGCAAGTGGCTAAAACTTTATCTTCTACTTTCTTTACCGCAAGCAATTCAATGCGGGCCCTTATGGATTCAAGGCTTTCGAACTTCAGCTCGAATCCTGGTTCGCCTTGGAATTCCACGTAGATTCCATCGCCTGCACGAACACCGAAAGCCGTACGTTCTTTTTTCAAAACTTGAGCTTCTTCCTTAACCTGCTTCAATTGATTGAGCAATCTATTGCCATGAGATTTCCTGTCTCGGGTGGGTAGATCTCTTTCATTGTGGCCTCCTGTATGCGGCGCGTACTGATCCGTCTGAGCCGTACCAGCCACAAGTAAGTGAGGAAGCTTATCCAGCTTTTGATCAGGCATTAATCCCTCTATTCAGCGTGCAACAAACTAATCTATTAGCCATTATTTACCTTGAATCGTTTTTCGTTCTGATAAAGTTTTTAGTATATCGTCGTTGCTGACGTGGTCACGATCATGGATTATGGCATCTTTTAAAGCATCGTTACACGCCCTGGTAATATCAGCATAGCTCAACCCAACGGCAACATCAGCTAATTGAGGCCAATAGACGTCTAGTTTCTTGAAACTGGCCAGGTTGGCTTGGATAGCTTGGGCCAGAAGATCTCTATCTGGTAGGTGGTATTCTATGACATCATCAAAACGGCGAAAGAGTGCGGAGTCAAGAATCTCAGGATGATTTGTTGCTGCGAGCAAAAGGCTATTAGATTGATCTTGTTCGATCAATTGCAGAAAGCTATTTAACACCCTGCGGATTTCACCGACATCATTAAGAATGCTACGATTTGATCCAATTGAATCAAATTCATCGAAAAGATAAACTCCGCGAACCTGAGCGATCGCATCAAATATCTGCCGCAATTTTGCGGCGGTTTCGCCCATGTACTTGGTGATGAGGCTGTCTAACCTCACGGAGAACAGAGGAAGGTTAAGTTCTCCGGCCAGGACATCTGCCGACATCGTTTTCCCGGTTCCTGGAGAGCCGACAAAAAGTAATTTTTTTCGAGGCGATAGGCCGAAAGAACGAATCTTTGTTATCTGTCGATGTTCTTTGATGACGCGGGTCAACCGCTCCCGGATATCCCGGTCAAGTATCATATCAGGTAGACGGAGCTTAGGATATGAAAGAGTGAGAAGATTGACCAGCTCACCACGCGGTTGGGCCAGGGGAACTGATTTCTTCATAGAATCAAACTTGTTATGGCGTAGCTTGGCTTCATCTATTAGAGAACGCAACTCCTGGGCCAGCTTGCCGTGCCCCAGCTTTGCCTCATGAGCGGCCACTTGCATGGCTACTGCATAGAACTGGGCGTCATCCC
Source organism: Deltaproteobacteria bacterium (assembly GCA_015233285.1). The sequence goes on from JADFYA010000101.1 coordinate 5,226, forward strand.
CATCAATGTGGGATTTCAGAAGTGCTTTCATTTGATCAGCGCTGGGCATCCGCAACCCGGTCTTTCTTTTGGGGAACAATGTCAGGCGGCAGTTTAAGTCAAATAATAAGACAGTATTATTTTATCACCTTGCTTGGTTTGAAGTCAATACATCCGCCAAATTGATGAATTCCTCCACCGACAGTGTCTCGCCGCGGCGGCGGCCCTCGATCCCGGCTTGTTCTAAAGTCTCTCTCACCATCTCCTTGGGCAGGCCGGGCAGGTTGGCCCCAGTCAGGGCATTGAGCAGGGTTTTGCGCCGCTGGCCGAAAGCGCCTTTGACCACCCGTGCAAAAATCGCCTCATCTTTGGCCCGCAGATTTATCGAAGGCTTAAAGATGATTTTGGTCAGCGCTGATGAGACCTTCGGCCTGGGATGGAAGAGGTCTGGGGATAAATGGAACAGGGTCGTCACGGTGGCAAAGTAGGCCACCATCACGGTCAATGCGCCATAATCCTTTCCTCCGGGTGAGGCCGCCAACCGGTCCGCCACCTCCCGTTGAAACATCAGGGTCGCTTCGGCGACGGCCAGGCGATGATCCAGGAGCTTGAAAAGCAGGGGAGACGAGATGTAATAGGGGAGGTTGCCGATAACCTTGACCGGCGCTTGCAACTCGTGAGCCACCCTGGTGAAGTCATACTTCAGGGCATCTGCCTCAACCAGCGTGATGTTGGACGGGCCGCGGGAAGAGATCTGGTCGCTCAAAGCTGCCACCAGGTCTCGGTCAAATTCTAAGGCGATGACCCGGCTAACGCGCCGCGCCAGGGGTATGGTCAGGCTGCCCAGTCCGGCCCCGATCTCAATAACGGTGTCCTCAGGATCGAATCCGGCTGCGTCCAGGATGCGTTCGGCGGTGTCAGGTTGAGCCAGAAAGTTTTGGCCCAGCTTATGCTTGGGTCTGATGTGGTAATGCTTGATGAGGCTGAGGGAATCGCGCATATTTATGGCCTTTCGACCAACTCAGTGATCGGCTGCCGGTTCATGTGAGGCTTATGATTCGGTATTCAGGTGTGTTAACCATATTGGCCGGTGCTGTATTTGGTCAGGCAAAGAAAACTGACTGAAGATGACATATAATCCCGTTATATCTGGATGTTACCTGGCTGAATCGGGTGTCGGCCGGTCCCGGTCCAAAACCAAATGACCCCGGCCGCTGAATCCGATTGACTTGGATCGGGGTTAAGGTTTAATATCTCGCCGGTTAACCATTCGGGCTTGTGGGTTTGATCAACTTAAAGAGGTAATATCTTATGAAATCAGCCATCTTAGTTATTGACATGGTCAAGGATACGCTTGACGGGACTCATTCCTACCCGATTACCCCCCCAGGCTATGGCCATGTTGCCGGCGGTGAACCATTTATTGATTGAAGGACGGCGGTTGGGGTCGCAAATCATATTCTCCACCGATAGTTTTATGGAAGAAGATTTTATCTTCAAGGGGCGAATGAAAGCCCACTCCATTAGGGGAACCAGGGGTGCGGAGACGATTGATGAGCTGGACCAGAGACCCGGAGACATCCATCTGCCCAAACGCCGGTTTAGTGCTTTTTTTAAGACCGACCTGGATCAGACGCTCCGGGGGAAGGGCATTGAGTTAGTGGCCGTGACTGGAATCGCTACCAATTTTTGTGTTTTGGCGACTGCCTTAGATGCTCTCTGCCACGATTTCCGGGCCGTCATTATCGAAGATTGCGCCGCCGCCTTTGATTTGGCCACTCATACCAGGACACTGGACAACTATCGCCGGAATCCCTTAAATCCCCTTTTCCGAGTTATGACGTCCCAAGACTTTCTAAAGGAACAGGCGGAAAACGCAGTCTAACGGGCCGGCCTCGGATCTGTTTGTTACTCCGGTTCCGGCGAGTCGTCCTGGGCTGGTTCAAAAGGGACCGCCTTAAACCGGTCCTCACCTTGTTTAATCAAGAGTTCCACCTTGGTTTCGGCTTCATCGAGTTTTGAGGCGCAAAATCGGGACAGGCGAATTCCTTCCTCGAAGATATTCAATGCCTCTTCCAGGGGCAGGTCTCCGCCTTCCATCCGGTTGACGATGGTTTCCAACCGGCCCAAGGCTTTCTCAAAGGTCTGGTTTTCTGCTGCGGCACTTTTTTTCATCAGGTTCCTCGGTTATCTGGGTCTTCCCTGGATTTTGGGGATGAAACGATTAGTTGGCGGTGCGGCAACGCGGCGTCATCAGATGGCCACCGCTACCTTAATCAATTCATTCTGTTTTTTCTGGTTCCGGGGTCAATTTTTCCACTCTAACCTCGGCCGCTCCCCTGGCGAACATGATGTTCACGGCATCTCCAGGGGTGAGCATGGCCGCGTCTTTGACAATGGCCAGGTCCGGCAAACGCCGGCTGAGGCTGTATCCCCGGGCCAGCACGGCCAGAGGGCTCAAGGCGTCCAGGCTTCCGGCCATCCGGCCCACTCGTTGGTTTAACCGGCTCAGGTAGGTCCTGGTCAAGCCATCCAGGTCTTTTCGCAACGTGGTCAAGCGCTCATTCTTTCGGCGAATGTCACCGAGCGGGGAAAGCAATCTCAGTTTGGCATAATTCCCGTTCACTTCCAGGCGGCCGGATTTGATCGAGGCAGTAGCCGACCGGATCAATCGCCCGGTTAAATCATCGAGTCTGAGACGCTGGTCAGCCAGACGCCGGCTGGGAGAAATAAGTCGGGCCGTGATGTGCCGCAGCTTTTCCCGCCCAAGGGAGACGGTTTGTTTTACCCGGTCGGATAAGGTCAGTTCCAATTGCCGGACACCTGCTGATAAGTCTGACCGCCGGGGGACGATCATTTCCGCCGCGGCAGTGGGCGTGGCAGCTCGCACGTCGGCCACCAGGTCACAGATGGACAGGTCAATCTCATGCCCCACGGCCGAGACCACCGGGTGCTTCGACGCGGCCACGGCCCGGGCCACCACTTCCTCATTAAACGCCCACAGGTCTTCTAATGATCCGCCCCCCCCTGGTCACCACAACCAGATCAACATCATCGAAGCGGTTAAGGTCCGTCAGGGCCACGGCGATGTCCTTGGCCGCCCCTTCCCCCTGGACTCTGACTGGATAGATCAACACCTCCAGCCCGGAGAACCGCTGGTTAAGGATTTTCAGGAAGTCCCTGACGGCCGCGCCTGTCGGGGAAGTGACCAGGGCGATCTTAGCCGGCAAGAAGGGTAGGGGCCGCTTTTTTCCTGGGTCAAATAATCCTTCCTCTTTTAACCGTTTTTTGAGCTGCTCAAAAGCCAGTTGCAGGCCGCCCAGGCCGGCAGGTTCCAAATACTCGAAAATGAGCTGGTAATCGCCTCTGGGCTGATACAGGCTCACCCGGCCGTGCCCGACTACCTTCAGCCCATCCTCTAATTTAAATTTGAGCAACCGGTTTTGGAATTTAAACATGACCCCGTGAATCTGGCTATGGGCGTCCTTTAGCGTAAAGTAGAGGTGCCCCGACGACGGCCGGCTGAGGTTGGACACTTCTCCCTCCACCCAGATGAATCCAAATTTGGCTTCCAGAAGGGTCTTAATCTCTTCGTTAAGTCTACTGACGGAGTAGATCCGTCGTTCCACTATTTGCGGCCAGACGTTTTCCATAATGGCAGTCCAAGGCAGGTAGATGGCTTCTTGATTCATCCGGTTGAGCAATATAGCGCCGCGCCGAAGGTCATCCCGGACCTCTTCAAGTTTGATTATCCCGGCGATTTGTTTGACATCGCTACCACATTTTGACCCTTCGGACAACCACAAAAGATGATTCCCATATGTCTGGCCTGATTTAGGGCCGTTGCGATGAATAGTTGCGGTGGATTTCAACGGCAGGTTATGGTTTTGGTCGTTGGCCTCCGGCCGCGGAATATTTATTGATTGAATCGGTGCCTTAAATTAGTTATAGTTAAGAGCGGATGCCTTTGGGTTAAACAGATTGATCTGATCCTGTAAAACAGAGGCTAACGATGAAACTCACCACTGTGTTTCAAAAGGTTCCCGAAGGTTACATTGGTTTTGTGGAAGAACTGCCCGGCGCTAATACCCAAGGTGACACGCTGGAAGAAACGAAAAGGAATCTGATGGAAGCAATTTCAATGGTGCTGGATGTCAACCGATCACTCCCAGCAGGCAACCAATGATGAATCCGCAGATTTCGCAGATTAACGCAGATAGAAAAGACCCACAGACACACGCTATCATCGGGGCGGCGATGGAGGTTCATCGACAGTTGGGCCCTGGATTTCTGGAGGCGGTCTATCAGGAATCGCTGGCTATGGAATTTGCTGCCCGCTCCATCCCTTTTTCGCGCGAAGTGGGATTGCCGGTTTTTTATAAGGGGCAGCAGCTAATATGCTCATACAAGGCGGATTTTGTTTGTTATGAGAATGTAATCGTTGAGCTAAAAGCGCTTCACGCCACTACCGGCGTTGAGGAGGCGCAGTTATTGAACTACCTCAAAGCGACGCGCTTACAACGCGGACTTTTGCTGAAATTTGGCCGACCAAGTCTTGAGTTTAAACGCTTTGTATTTTCTAATCTGCGCGAATCTGCGCAATCTGTGGATTGAACATCCCCACCGGGGAACTGTGTGACTTCGGGGCCGCCGAGGATAGTCGAGAACGATTAATTCATTGAACTCGCCGCCCAAATCATTTATACTTTAAGGTCGCGGAGCTTTGCGGGTTTACCTCTATGGTCAACTTTTCTTGAAATCCCTTGATCAATCAGGTTCGATAGCTGCCTCTGGATCATGAACCCTGAGCGGGAGTAACCATGCCGTTGGTAAAAGTCAGCATTTTGCGGGGTAGATCACTCGCTGAGAAAAAAGCCGTACTGGAAGCCGTTCACTCTGCCCTGGTCGATGCCTTTAAAATTCCTGAAATGGACCGTAATCAAAGATTGCTCGAATATGACCCCGATAGTTTCGAGATTCCTCCAGGGAAATCTGATAACTACGTATTGGTGGAACTAACGGTGTTTCCAGGACGGTCTAAAGAGGCTAAGCGGCGGCTTTATCAATTTATCGTAAGAAACTTGGTCGGCCTGGATATTGATCCAAACGATGTCTTTATCGTGCTGTACGAACCGCCCTTGGAGAACTGGGGCATCCGGGGCGGGATTCCGGCCACGGAAATAGACTTTGGGTTCAAC
>JADFYA010000102.1:0-6220 GCA_015233285.1 Deltaproteobacteria bacterium
CAATACATCTATTCCAATCGGCTGAATTTGGGCAAGTTGCGGCGGGAGGAAAACGTGTTGTGGTCCTTTGCCCCCCACGACATTTCCCTGATTTTAGGCTTGACCGGTGAGATGCCCACCCAGGTCTGGGCTCAAGGGGGCAACTATGTCCGGCCGGATATCGCCGACGTGACCATCAGCGCCCTTAAATTCCCCAGCGGCGTCCGGGCCCACTTGTTTGTGTCCTGGCTGCATCCATTCAAAGAGCAAAAACTGGTCGTGGTAGGTCAAAAGAAGATGGCCGTGTTCAATGATCTGGCCCCCTGGCCTGAAAAGCTGCAACTGTATGCCCATCATATCGAATGGCCGGGAAATGTGCCGGTGGCCCACCGGGCTGAGGCGGAAAATGTGCCGGTCACAGAAATGGAACCGTTGCGATTAGAATGCCAACATTTTCTGGAGTGCATCGCCACCCGCCATCCCCCCCGGACCGACGCCCGGGAAGCCCTGAGAGTACTCCAGGTCTTAAATGCCTGCCAGACGGTTTTAGAGGAAGGCCGCCCTGTTTCGTTGAGCCCGGAGCCACCGGGATGGACCGAGATAGAGGCGGGGTATTTTGTTCATCCTTCGGCTGAAGTGGACCCTGATGTGATCATTGGTCAGGGCACCAAGATCTGGCGGCATAGCTACTTGATGACTGGCACCCGGATCGGGGAGCGGTGTAACGTGGGCCAGAACGTGGTCGTCGGTCCCAATGTAACCGTCGGGAATGGATGCAAGATTCAAAACAACGTGTCGGTCTACGAAGGAGTTACGTTAGAAGATGACGTCTTTTGCGGTCCGAGCATGGTTTTCACCAATGTGATCAACCCCCGGAGCCATATTCCCAGGAGACACGAGATCAGGCCGACTCTGGTCAAACGCGGTGCGACCATCGGCGCTAATGCCACCATTTTGTGTGGCCATACCCTGGGTGAGTATTGTTTTGTCGGGGCAGGAGCGGTGGTGACCAAAAACGTCCCGGCCTATGCCCTGGTGATGGGCAATCCGGCCAAACAGACGGGTTGGATGTGTGCTTGCGGGATGCGGCTCTTCGACGATTTGAAATGCTATGTCTGCGGGGCGGAGTATAACCAGCTTGAGGCGGACCTGTCACCGGCGGACTAGAGCCGAGCCGCCAGGTCTGATCACACATTTGACGTACTCAGGTCTTGATTTTGTAATTCTTTTTTTGACGGTCAAGTTCACGATTTGCGTCTCTTTTTTTCAGTTCGTGACGGCGGTCCACCACATTCCGGCCCTTGGCTAAGGCCATCTCAGCCTTGACATGGGATTGGGAGAAATAAAGCTTAAGCGGAATAAGAGTAAACCCTTTTTCTTCGATCTTGCCGATCAGCCGTTTAATCTCGCTCTTATGAAAAAGGAGCTTGCGGGGTCTTAAGGGATCATGGTTATCATGATAGGCGAAGGGATAAGGGCTGATATTGGCATTATATAACCATACCTCGCCCTTCCTGATTTTGGCGTAGGCGTCGGACAAATTGGCCCGGCCCAGACGCAGGGATTTTACTTCCGTCCCGGTCAGGACCAATCCCGCCTCCATAGACTCCACGATATCAAATCGAAACCGGGCCTTCTTGTTCTGGCAAATTAATTTTCTGGTTGTTCCAGGGTCTTTCGACATAGTCTTTTTTTACTCTCTTGACTCAATCCTAAAGTCATCCGAAATTGAAGTCTTTCGTTTCACATTCGACCAGTTAACTAGTATAGCCGCAAAGATTCCAGGCGGAATATCTAGAAAACAGAGGAAACCCTCTGCGTCCCGCCCTGTTCTTTCTGCGTCCTCTGCAGTCAGGTTTTTGGGAGTGATTCCTGCGCGCATCGCACCGGGATGAGAACGCGGTTATTGTGGGGACTGGTCGCCGGACCCAGGATGATTGAAGATTTGATTCATTAGATCACGGGATAGAATTCGGCTCATATGTTCAAAGACAAGTGTATTGACCTGTCCGGAGGTTTCACACTTGAAGATCCGCTTAAAAAATTCTTTGGACTCAGTGAAGGAGGTCTCCCGGATAATTTGTTTGATGATGGGGATGCTGAAGGCGTTCATGGACAGGTCGGTAATGCCCAGTCCCAGCAGGATGGGCAGGCACATGGGATCCCCGGCCATTTCACCACAAATGGACAGTTTGATCCCGGATTGTTCGGATGTCTTAACCAATTGATGGAGAATGCGCAAGATGGCCGGATGGAACGGCTTATACATGTGAGCCACATATTCATTCACCCGGTCAATGGCCATGGTATACTGGATCAGATCGTTACTCCCGATACTGAAAAATTCCACTTCCTTGGCTAAGGCGTCGGCCATAATCACGGCTGAAGGGATCTCGATCATAATCCCTAGAGAGATGTTCTTGTCAAAGGGGATTTGTTGACGATCCATTTCCTGGCAGACCTGGTGGTAGATGTCTTTTACGGCCCGCATTTCCGAAACGCTGGAGATCATCGGAAACAGAATCTTGACCCAACCGTAATTACTGGCCCGGAGGATAGCCCGCAGTTGCGTCTTGAAAATCTCCGGTTCCCGCAAACAAAATCGGATGGCCCGCAACCCCAGGACCGGGTTGGCCTCTGGTTTCATATCCATGTAACCAGCCACCTTATCCCCGCCGACGTCAAGAGTGCGAATGATCACCGGCCGCGGCTTCATACTTTCCACAACTTCCCGGTAGTTCTCGAACAATTCGTCTTCCCGAGGCAGCTTGGCACTGGCCAGGTAATGATACTCGGTCCGGTATAGTCCCACCCCCTCGGCGCCGTAGTCAAGGGCAGCCGCGGCTTCCGCAATCATTTCCAGATTAGCCATGATGCTGATTTCTTGGCCGTCGCGGGTTACAGCCGGTAAGCGGCTCTGTCCATGAACATGCTCTTGGTACAATTCAAAGCGGGCTTTCCGCTCCTGATAGCGCTGAATAGTGTCTGCGTCCGGGTTAATGATGACCAACCCGGCGCCGCCATCCAAGATTAAATGATCACCGGTAACGATTACTTCCGAAGCCCGGCGCAGCCCGACCACTGCCGGAATTTCCAGGGATTGAGCCATGATGGCCATATGGGAGGTCCGGCCGCCGATATCGGTGACAATCCCCTGGACCCGGTTGGCTTTAATCTGGGTCATATCCTCGGGTGTCAGGTCATGAGCCACAATAATGACTTTATCGGCGATGTCCTTGAGACTGCCCGACGGGGACCCCAACAGGACGCGCAGCAGACGTTGCCCCACCTGGCCGATATCCAGGACGCGCTCACGCAAATAGTCATCTTCAATCTTTTTGAATGACTCCTGAATCTTGGTAACGGTTTTTTTCACCGCCCATTCGGCGTTGATATGTCCGATCCGAATCTGCTCAATAACCGCATCAAAAAAGTTATGATCGCTAAGGATGAGCATATGGGTGTCGAGAACATAGACGTGATCTTTCAGTTCGGCCGGGATACTCTCCTTAGCCTTCCTCAGCTCTTCTTTAATCCACTCGGCCGCGTCCATAAACCGTTTTACTTCGTTGTCTACGCGCGACTCGTCAAGAAGGTAATGGTAGAAAATTCTAACTTCGGCCCGGTCAATGTGATAGGCCCGGCCCATCACGATGCCTGGGGAAGCTCCAATACCATGGAGAGTGTCTGTCTGTATGCTTTCAGTATCCACGTCTACTCTTCTTCAAACTTGTCATGGAAGAGTTGCGTTAACGCCTCTATGACCTCTCGGGCATCCTCACCCTTGGCTCTGATTTCCAAATAGGTTCCTTTCGGACAATTCAAGGTCAAGATATCGAGGATGCTTCGGCCATCGGCTGAAACGCCGTCTTTGGAAATGATGATTTGAGATTTGAACTCCTTACTTTTCAAGGCAATTTTAGCAGCCGCACGGGCGTGCAAACCGACCTTGTTCATCACTTCCAGCCTTTTATTTATTTCCAATTGTTCCGGATTGTCCGCCATGTTAGTTATCTTAATTACTTTAGTTAAGAATTAATAAATCAGGCCGGATGGTCTCTCTCAGTCGATGACTCTAACTCGGTGATACTTCTTCTTTCCCATCCGCAGCATAATCGCCCCGGATCGGAGATCTGTGTCCAACACCTTGGAGTCAAACGCGGCCAGCTTAATATTGTTGACATATCCTCCTCCTTGGGTAATCAGACGTCTGGCTTCCCCCCGAGAAGAACAGAGCCCTACCTCCGTAAACAAGACAAAGGCCGGGATCCCCTCAGTCAGGCGGGATCGCGGCAGGACCGTGCAGGGAACGGATTCGTCATTTTGGGCCAGGGAATCCAGTTCGTCCTCACCCCCAAACAAGGCTCTGGCTGCCCGCCGCGCCTCGTCGGCTTCTTTTTCACCGTGGGTGATCTTGGTTGCTTCGTAGGCCAAGACTTCTTTAGCCCGGCGGATATCGGCGTCTTTTAAGGCGCCCAGTTCCCGAACCTGGTCCATGGGCAAAAAAGTAAACAAACCCAAAAATTTTTCCACATCGGGGTCTTCGGTATTAATCCAGTACTGGTAATAATCATAAGGCGTAGTCCGGCCGGCATCAAGCCAAACCGCCCCGGCCGCGGTCTTGCCCATCTTGGCCCCGGAGGAGGTGGTAATCAGGGGAAATGTGATCCCGTAGCCCTGGCCCTGATTCATCCGCCGGATCAAATCGATACCGGCCACGATATTCCCCCACTGATCGCTGCCGCCCAGTTGAAGCCGGCAATCATGGTGTTCGCGGAGGTACAGGAAATCATAGGCCTGTAGCAGCATGTAGTTGAATTCGATAAAGCTTAGCCCGGTCTCCAGGCGCAGCTTACAGGATTCTGCCGTCAACATCCGGTTAACGCTGAAGTGCCGGCCGATGTCCCGAAGAAACTCTATATAGTTAAGTTTGGTCAACCAATCGGCGTTGTTCAGCATCGCCGCCCGATCATCACCAAAATCCAGATATCGGGATAATTGGGCCTTTAATCCTTCGGCATTCTGAGCAATGTCATCGTAAGTCAGAATCTTCCGCATCTCGGTCTTGCCACTGGGATCGCCCACCAACCCCGTGCCGCCACCCACCAGGGCGATGGGCCGGTGGCCTTGGCGCTGCATATGGACCAGCGACATAATGGGAATCAAGCTACCTACATGCAAACTACTGGCCGTGGGATCAAACCCGATGTAGCAGGTTACGCTCTCTTTATCAAATAATTCTCTTAAAGCGGACTCATCGGTCACCTGCTCGATGAACCCTCTCTCGTAAAATATATCCAGAATATTAGCCACCGAACTCTCCTTCAAGAGCGGAATATTAGCTGAAAGAAATCATCTTGTAAAAGCCACTTTTTTGTCGGGCACCATTTCTCGGTCACTAAATGGGTGATAATAGCAGTTATTGGGAGTGAGGTCAAATCCTTTTTCTAACCATCCAGGACAATCTCCCAAAAAAGGTAACAATACCTTTTAGCTCGCTGCTGGTTACTGGTAGCTCGGTGCCGGTTATGAAGTTTAGGTTATCTAACCTTGGGCGGCGGCGATGGCTGCATCCAAAATTTCTAAAGACAGATCAATCTCCCGTCTGGTCACGTCCAGGGGCGGCAGGAACCGGATGTCACGATAACCGCAACCCAGTAACAGTAAGCCCCGGTCAAATGTATTCTTCAGTATCTTGTCCTGTAGCTCCTTGGTTTCAGGCGTGACGGCCAGCATCAGACCTAGGCCCCGGGCGCTGATAATAGACGGATACCGGGTCATTAATGACTTCAGGCCATCCAGGAAGTAGTTGCCCATCACCGTGGCGTTCTCGAGCAAATTCTCCTCCTTGATAATCTGAATGATAGTGTACCCGACGGCCGTACTGATGGCGTTGCCCTCACCCCAGGTACTGGAAATACGGCGTTCGGCCTGGGGAAAAAACTCGGATTTGCCGATGGTCGCCCCAACGCGGAGGCTTTTGGCCACGGTGATGATATCCGGTTCGACGTCAAAATGCTCAATGGCCCACCATTTTCCGGTCCGGCCAAGGCCCGATTGAATTTCATCACAAATCAACGGGATATGATGTTCTTTGGCCACTCTGGCCACTTCCTGAATAAATGCCTTGGCCGGGATGTTGTAGCCGCCTTCGCCCTGAACCGGTTCAATGATGATATAGGCCACTTCTTTAGGATCGACCAGCCCCATCTCCGGGTCTAAGGTAAAAGCCAGTTTGCTC
>JADFYA010000102.1:6261-10330 GCA_015233285.1 Deltaproteobacteria bacterium
ACCGCAGGTACACTTACCCCGGCAGATGCAGAACGGCATGTCGATGACATGGGGCAATTTGGGATACCAGACCCGATGGGCCTGTTTACTGCGGTTAAGGGACAGGGCGCCCAGGGTCCGGCCGTGAAAAGCGCCCATAAAGCAGACGCCGTATCCAAAATTTCGTTTATAATCATAACATATCTTTATGGCATTTTCGACGGCTTCCGCCCCGGAATTGGATAGAAAAGCCGTCCCAAAGCCGAACTTTGACGTGATATCAATAAGCTCATGGTGAAGATGAGAAGGGGTGGGGACCTCCGAGGCGTCAGGGTCAGGGCCGTAACCACCAACAAAGTCGGTTCCGGCATACCGGTCCGGGTCGATGGCCGCCAGTTTTTTGGATATGGCCGTCAGCGTCGGGTGGTTGTACCCCAATGGTGAACTGGCCACGTGGCTGACAAAATCCATGATCACGTTGCCGTCGACGTCCGTAACAAAAGGGCCGGTAGCCGGAGCTGCCCGATCCCAGATAAAAGGATAAAAGTAAGTAGAAAACGCCGCGTACTTTTTATGAAACTCAGCCCACTTCCGGGCGTTCGGGCCGGGTGGAGCAACCTTGACGGAGGGCGTGGCGGTCAACCGTTTCATCGTCTTCTTCATCAGTTATCCTCTTTCGGGTGACGGGTTACGGGTTGCATGTTGGGCGTTCCGTGTTGCGGAGTTATGGGGTTACGTGGTTCCAGCTACAGGTCGAGGCCACTATTTAGATGTTCCGGTTGACAGCCTGCTACCGCGATCGTTTAAGCTGCGGCTGCAGCGATGATGGGTTTCCCGAGCAACGCTTCAAGTGATTTTCGTAGAGAATCCTGTAGCCTTGATCGGCCGGGTATGCTGTTATCATAGAAGATACATCTGTGTGGCCGGACGTCAAAAGGAAGGTGTGTTCCACGCTTGGCAAGGAGCAGTGTCGGCTTCCTAAGTGAGTGGGCCATTCCAACCTCATAGTACACGTTTGGATTCGCCTCTGAAATCTCGGCGATAACTACAGACGCCTCGGTTATGTAGGTCCAGATGTCGCTGATAATAATCCCTGGATCAGCGATGTCGTCTACCCTTACCGGGTCGAAACCCATCTCCTCCACCAAGGGCTGAATCGCGTCTCGGTAAACTTCATCGTATGGTGTACTAAACTGCATAACAATAAAGGCCTTAGGACGCCTGTCGTCCACACGGAGATTGGAAAAAATCACCTCTTGCGTCCCCTTGAACACAAAGAGACCCACAGCGGCTCCCTCGGTTCGTCCAAGACCCCGATAGTCAAGGACCTTTACTTCGTCGACAAAAAGAACGACACGCTGTCCCTCCAGGGTAATTTTCACCGCGTAGTCGCGTCCTCCCACGATATTATCGTTGCTTCCGGCACCTGCCATACGGGTGAACCGTAAGTTGTTGCCCTCAAATAAGGAATAGGCGTACTCCCAACCTCCAATTCCAGCCGCGAAGTATTTTTCCTGCCCATTCGCCCGAAAGACCACGCTTGCGCCGGGTGAAGGCCTGGTGGTCGGCATCCTGACCTTGCACTCAATGCTGCCGTCATCGATGTTGTGGCCGACCAAGGCGAGACCGTGGCTCGCAGGCTCATCCGCCCTCCTATCGCGAAATGTGACCGACCTTTCATCCTCTGAAATGTCCCATGCACCGTAAAGAGGTAGAAGTTTTTTCAGACTAACCTCTTTCATTGATTCCTCCGTTGAATGCTATTGAATACCATATCTTGTTTAATGTGATGAGTTCCTTAATATTATGCTCTTGCCAAGCTCAAGAAGAACGTCACTCCCGCAAAAGCCGGGATCAAGAAAGTCATGATTTGCCTTGTTTCCGGTTTTGGTCGAAATGGCATTAAAGGATCTTTTTAAGAGAATCTTTATAATAACAGTAATTCTATTCGATGAAAAGGTTCTTTTGCGAGATGGACCGACGCCGGGATATTTTCTATCATTTTTTTCAGCAGAGATTAATTATACCTCATTTTTCGCGTTTCCGATACCGGTCCGGTGAAAAAAAACGCCCCGGTCAACAAATTAGAATAACCCTGTATTGATAAAACAAAGTTATTTGGTTAGAGTGAACCCCATGATGGTCATAGGCTAAAGTCCCTTGGTAACGAAGGTCTAACATAACAGCACGTGGGAGGAGATGAACATGAAGTTTAAGTCTGGCTGGTATGCCAGGGCGCTAGTGGTATTACTGGTAGTCGGAGGACTGCTGGTCCCGCCGTTCGCCTCGGCTGAGGCCCAGAAAACACAAAAGATATCACCCGACCTGGAGCTGCTCCTGTCTCAAAGCCCGGACCAGCTTAAGTCCAGAGGAGCCGCGATAAAACAGACGCCTAAAGGCGAGGTGATGATCCGAATCATCATGGAGTCGACTTGCCCTGAGGCTGATATGACGGCGGCCGGACTGGTAATTTCTTCCAAAATCGGCAACTACTACACCGGCGCGGCCGGCCCCGCCGCAATTCGAGCCCTGGGGGCCATGCCTTGCGTCGCCTATATTGAACCGGCCAGGCAAATGAAGCCCAGGTTGGAACTGGCCGTTCCCGGCCTGAAGGCTGATCGGGTGCGGTCCGGTGCCTATGGCAACTATACCGGGTTCACGGGCAAGAACGTGGTTGTCGGGGTGATCGATACCGGGATTGACACCACCCACCCCGATTTTAAAGATGCCAATGGTTCCCGCATCCTGTACCTGTGGGATCAAACGCAAGACGGTGTCCCGCCGGCCAATTATGACTATGGAACGGAATACACCAAAGCCGATATCGATGCCGGTAAGTGTCTTGAAAAGGATATTGAACTTGACGGCCACGGCACTCATGTGACCGGCATCGCCGCCGGCAACGGCCAGGGCACCGGAAACGGCTATCCGGCCGGCCGGTATGTGGGCGTCGCACCCGAGGCCGGACTGGTCATCGTCAAGGCCGTCCATTTCGGTTATTTTTCTACCGACCAGATCATTGATGGCCTTGTCTATATTCAAAATAAAGCTAAGGCATTGGGGCAACCTTGCGTCGTTAATCTCAGTCTCGGTTCTGGCTATGGCCCCCATGACGGGACGACTCTTTTTGAAAAAACCATAGACAACATGTTCGGACCAGGTAACCTCATCGTGGCTGCTGCCGGCAATTCCGGTAATAACGACGGAACACTCATTTGGAGACATGCCGAGGGAAACCTAACTACGGTGGGACAAAAAGACCCGGTGGTGATCAATATTCCCGGTGGATGCCGGACTCAAGGCTCGGACAACGACAAGGTGTGGCTCGACCTCTGGTACAATGGAAAAGATAATATAAGAGTCACGGTGGTCACACCCAACGGCTTCAGTACCACCGCCTGTACCGGCCAGGAAAATGACCTGTTGACCAGGGACACCCAAGACGCCTATATCTATATCAACAATGCCCTGTGGGGACTGAATCCCAAAAATTCCGACAACGAGGCGCTCATAGAGATTAGTGACTATCATGAAAAGAATGACGCGGGCATTTGGATGCCTATCGGCGGCAATTATACTATCACTCTTTCCGTGGAAAACATCGGAACAGGCCCCACCTACCAGTCTAAGCCCTACGACTTGTGGATAGCCGCGCAGGCCATTTGCGGTAAAGAGTCGGTCAGCATAACTTCGGCTAACCGGACCAATCAGAAGCTTGTCTCGTCACCGGCCTCCGGTCTCAAAATCCTGAGCGTAGGAGCGGTGTGGAACCGGAATACCTGGCTGTTGGAAGGCGGGGCGACACAACAAACGACCGACCCCATCGGCCAACTCTGTAATTTTTCATCTCCCGGTCCCACCCGGGACGGCCGGAAAAAGCCCGACCTGGCCGGTTTGGGAGGAAATGTCATTTCGACTCTGTCCAAAGAAGCCCGGTTCAACTATCCGATAACGGCTATTGTTGAAGACGGCGTCCACGCCGTTATGGACGGAACCAGTATGTCCGCGCCTATGCTGACGGGGATCACGGCCCTGATGCTCCAGAGTCATCCAGATACCACCGTGGACCGGGTCCGGGATGCGTTGAATA
>JADFYA010000103.1 GCA_015233285.1 Deltaproteobacteria bacterium
TTCAAGGTAGTGATTGATCGCCCCCTGGATATCACCGCGGCCGGCCAGGGCCATGCCCAGGTTATACCGGGCCCCGGCGTATTCGGGATTGATCCGGGCCGCCTCAGAAAACTGTTTGACTGCTCCGTCGAGATCACCGCGGCCAAGCAAAGCGGTGCCTAAGCTGTTGTGAGCTTCGGCAAAACCGGGTCTCAGGCGCAATGCCTCGCCGGCCTCCCTGGCCCCGCTGTCGGTATCTCCATATTTGACCAGGGCCAGGCCCAAAAAATAGTGGGCATCGGCATTATTCGGTTCAAGTTGGATTGCTTGAGCAAAAAATCTGATGCTTTCTTCCGTATTCCGGGGATCCGCCAAAATGTCTTCCACGCCGCTTTGGGCCTCCACATAATCGGCCCTGGCCCGCAAGACCTCAAAGAAATGCCCCAGGGCTTCAGCTATTCTGCCATTTTCCGCCAGGAGATGGCCCAGGTTATAGTTGGTATCGGGATTATCCGGTGTGATCCGAAGGGCGTCAAGGTAATGACGAATCGCTTCCGGGACGTGTCCCAGGTGCTCCTGAGCCAATCCCAGGCCCTGATGCGCCGCGACGCTATCCGGCTTTAACTCCAAGGCCCGGGCATAGCACTGAGCGGCCTGGCCATAGCTACCCTGGTCGGCCAACGCCGCGCCCAACATGATTTGGGTATCGGGGTTGTCGGGATTATATCTGGCCGCCAGGTAGAATTGGTCAATCGCTTCGGGTATCTTACCCTGGTTGAATAGGGTTGTTCCAAGGTTGTGATGCCCCCCTTGACTCTGAGGATTCTTGGCCACCACATCCGACCACAAAGTCAGGTTATCCTGCCAGATCCGATTGTGGATTATGGTGATGTATCCCAACGTGAACACAATGACGGCGGCTGTGGCCACCCTGAGCCATAATCTGGGCCCGGTTCTCCAAAAAATCAAATAAGCCGTCAGCATCGCAAAACCGACCAGGGGCAAATAAAGCCGGTATAGATAAATCATCTCCAACCTGGGCACCAGAGCTTCAATAGCCAGGTTAATCAAGAACCAGAGGATACAAAATGAAATTAATCGGTACCGTCTGGCCAGGCCCACGGCCAGGCCGAACAGGCCGGTAAGGGACAAAAGTGAGCAGAGGGTGGTGCCGGGATCGACCAGGGAATGGGAAGTAGAGATGTAGTTTAGTAGATTGAGCCGGTCGGGATGAGGAAAGAGCAGCATGCTGATATAGAATATAATCACCCGGAACTGGGTCATGATCCGCTCCCATTGGGTAAAAGGGGGCGTGGGTCCGGCCAGGATGGGGTAATCGTGAGCGACTTTGCCGAAGGGGTGCCCCTCGGAAAATAAATAGGTCAGCAGCCCCAGCAGGGCCACCGAGAGAAACAGACAGATCAAACCTCTCCACGACCAGGCCGGCTTCAGATTTTGAAAGAAATACCATTCATAGAGTAAAATAATCAAGGGCAAAGTCGCCGCGATCTCTTTGGATCCAAATGCCAGGATCCCGAAGAACAAACAAAAGGCAAAGATCAGCCGCCGCCGCCAGCGGGTCTCAGTCAGCCGGCTCTGGATGTAACACAGCAAGGAGCCAAGGTAAAACATCACGGCCAGGCTGGTCATTCTCTGGGTCATATAGGTCACCGCCTGGACCTGGACCGGATGAACAATGAATACGGCAGCGGCGAACAAAGACATGATTGAGATAAGCGGCAGATCCGGCGCCGGGGTTTTTTGACCCGGCACTGCAGATAGGCGGGCCAGGGTCAAAAATGAAATGAAGTAGACCAACATCCCGCACAAGAGATGGATGCTTAGACTGACCAGCCGGAAGGCCGTGACGTTATATCCCCAAAAGAAAAAATCGAGGGCGAAGCTAATGCAGGACACCGGCCGGTTTGGTGCCAGGCCGCGAAACCCGGCCTCGTAAATCCCCTTTAGAGTGAACTGGGTCATTCTAATATGGGGATTGTTGACGATGAGGTCATTATCATCCAAGACAAAATGATGCTGTAATGTATTGGAATAGACGACAATGCAAATGAGACTGATGATTATCAGGTTCAAATAATGAAGCCGGACGTCAAAATGGTAATCAAATTTCGAGTCATCCGGTTCGGATTCGTCTGGATATTCATTAAGGGCGACCTCCGGTTCTTCTCCGCTCGCGGTGGCCTCAGTCACAAGACCTGGGCCTGTCTCGTCCCGATCCATTTTAGACTCCGGCCTTTATGGTTTTTTGGTGGCTTCTTCCAGGCTGCGGCGGGCCTGGGTGAAATCTGGAACTATCTTGATCGCCTCGGAAAAGCGTCGGATGGCCTGGTCAGTCCGGCCCTGGGCCATCAAAGCCCGGCCAAGGTTATAGAGGGCCTCGGGATAGTCGGGATTGATCCGAACAGCCTCGGAGAATTGTTTAGCCGCCTCCGGGACGTTTCCCAGGTCCATCATCGTCATCCCCAGGTTATTATGGGCTGTGGCATATTCGGGATTAAACCGGACCGCCTCGGAGAAGCTTGCCGCAGCTTCCTTTATTTTTCCCTGGCCGGCCAGAATTGCGCCCAGGTTATTATGCGCATCGGCATTATTCGGTTTGATCTTTATGGCTTCAAGGTAGTGATTGATCGCCCCCTGGATATCACCACGTCCGGCCATGGCCATGCCCAGGTTATACCGGGCCCCGGCGTATTCGGGATTGATCCGGGCCGCCTCAGAAAACTGTTTGACTGCTCCGTCAATATCACCGCGGCCAAGCAAAATAACGCCTAAGCTGTTATGAGCCTCGACAAAACCGGGTCTTAGGCGCAATGCCTGGTCGGCCTCCCTGGCTCCGCCGTCGGTATCTCCATATTTGGCCAGGGCCAGGCCCAAAAAATAGTGGGCATCGGCATTATTCGGTTCAAGCTGGATTGCTTGAGCAAAAAATTTGATGCTTTCTTCCGTATTCCGGGGATCCGCCAAAATGTCTTCTAATTTGCTTTGGGCCTCCACATAATCGGCCTTGGCCCGGACCGCCTCGAACAAATAACCCAGGGCTTCAGTCGTCCGACCTCTTTCAGCCAAGAGATGGCCCAGGTTGTAGTCGGCATAGGGGCTATCCGGTCTGATCCGCAGAGCTTCCAAGTAGTTGTTCATGGCCTTAGCCGTCTGTCCCTGCTTCTCATAAATGGCCCCCAGTCCATTGTAGGCGCCGGCATAGTCATTGTCCAACCGTGAGGCCTCCGAATAGTGCTTGATCGCTTCATCCGTCCTGTCCTGCTCGGCCAGCGCCTCGGCCAAATTGTAATGGGCGTCCGGGTTGGCTGGGTCATATTTCACGGCCTGGTCGAATAACCCAATGGATTCCTCCGTCTTTCCCTGGGAAAACATTATTTTTCCAAGATTCAAATAGGCCGTGGAATCATTCGGCTTGATCTGCAAAATCTGTAAATAATGTTCGCGAGCCCTGTTCAAATCGCCGCAACCCGCCAAAATCGTGCCCAGATTCTTGTGCGCGTCGACATAGTCGGGTTTAAGCTGCAAAGCTTGCCTGAGGTGGCTGATCGCCTCCTGGGTTCTATCCTGAGCACCAAGAGCCACTCCCAGGTTATTGTGAGCGCAGTGACTAAACGGATTTTTGGACGCGACATCACTCCATAGAACGACAACGTCTCTCCAAACCAGGTTGTCGGAGTAAGTGCTAAAGCCCAGGGCGACAATAATCACCCCGGAAATAATCACTCCCACTCCCAGCATTCTTGAGGTTAGGCGGTAGATCAGGTACGGCAAATATACGGAAAGGGCAACCAGGGGCAGGTAAAGCCGGTATTGATAAATAAACTCCAGCTTAATGACCGAAGATTCAATAACTAAATTGATAAAATACCATAAAATACAAAATGACAACAACCGATGCCGCCGGGCCGCGGCCAGGGCCAGGCTAAGACATCCAAGGATAGCCAGGAGAGATAAGAAAGTGGTGATGGGATCGAACAAAGAATGAGACACGGTTATCGGATGGAGGAGGTTGAGCCGTTGCGGGTGTGGATAAAAAAGCAGGCTGAGGTAGAAGATAGCCACCCGCCATTCCGTCATCACCCTTTCCCAAGCCGTAAATGCGGGAGTGGGAGAAGAAAGGATCGGGTAGCCCTGCGAAAACTTGTGGAATAATCGCCCCTCGGAAAAAATGACGGTCAATAGCACCAGTACAACCACCGGAATGATCAAATATTTCAAACTACGTTTGAGCCAACTGAAACTTAAGTCCTGAAAAAAATACCATTCATAAAGAAATACCACCAGCGGGAGGGTGGCCGCGATCTCCTTAGAACCAAAGGCCAGGGCTCCGGAAATGAGACACCCCGCCCACCAGGTCCTCTTCCGCCACCTGTACAGAGATTTCCGGCCGGCTATATAGCAAAGCAATGACAACAGGTAGAGCATGGCGGCCAGACTGGTCATGCGCTGGGTGAGGTAAGTCACGGCCTGGACCTGGACGGGATGGGTGACGAATATTAGACCCGCGGTCAATGACATCGCCAGACCAAGGAATCCAGACGGAAATGGCCGGGCCTGGTTGGGAATCTCCGTCATCTGCCTGAAAGTCATGAAAGAGACAAGATAGACCAGCATTCCAGCCAGCAGGTGGATGGCGATGTTGGTCAGGTGGTAACCGGTAACATGGTATTTTCCAAAGTAATAATTAAGAGCTAAGGTGATGCCTTCCAACGGCCTATTAGGCACGGGAGTCCGGAAGGCGGCATCTAATAATTCTTTGAAGCCAAGCCGGGTCATTCGGATATGAGTGTTCAATTCGATGATATAGTAATCATCAAAAACGAAAGGGTAGTGGATCGTCTGGGCATAAACCAATGCGCCGACGAAACATATGACCATGAGACATAGCAGGTGGTATCCGAGCCGAACCCCGTCCCCGGCCGGCAGACGCCCCTGGTCAGGACTATCTTGGTGATCGGCAGACGGCTCTACCGGTCCCACATCGGCGGTCAGCCCTTCGGTTTTCAAAAAATCGGAACCCATGTGCTCTCCGATCTCGGTCCGGGACAAAAGGTTCAAGTCATGATAGCCGGGTGACGTACCCGTCAACCGAATTTTCTTCTCAGTTTGTCTAGGTAATCGGGTTCCAAATCATCTATGTACTCGATTATGGATTCTGATTGGTTATCATCCAGGTAACCTTTTTCGGATAAGAACCGGTAAAACAGCTTCAAAGCCGGCGGGATATTGACATATTGTTCGGGTTTGATCGTTACCTCACGTAAGACGAAACCAAACAGAAATTCCTCCAATAGAGCCGGAGACACAGATTTGAAGACAACCTCTTCGGGATGTTCTTCCTGGTATATAAAATATAGGAACAATACCGCGTAAGAAGAAAATTCGTCATAAAACTCGGGGAGTCCGGTTTCTTCAACCCAAATAGAAAAAAGACCGATACATTCCGTGGCCATGTCCACGAAGTAAGAATCCTGGTCATCATACTCGGCCTGGTCATAAACGTACTGGTCAATCTGGTTTATCATCGACACCAGGTGGGCATCCGGTTCCGCCTGGGCGGCCGGGCTGTTCAGGGTATTTATTTTTGAATAGTCAAACTCAGCTATAAAAATAGGGCCTTCTTTTCTTAGAAACAAAATTGAGCCGAATTCGGGTTGGATATCCGAAGGGAACAGGTATTCCTTTCGATCGAGCATCATGTGGAGCAATTCAGTTGCCTGGTCATGATCAAGCTTCAACTGCTTCTTGATAATCTTTATGATAGGCCCTGCGTCTGCAACAGCATCTAACTCATTATCCGGGTCTTGGATGAGGATGGAATACGTCCAGATGGCCGACACAACCTCTAAGAGTTTATTGATCCCCTTCCGGTCGTTCGGGTCGATCAGGTCCATGATCGGTTTACCGAACTCCCCGATGGCAACAGTCAGACCCACTTCCCGAAAACCTTCGGGTGGTTCAAGGTCGTCCATCATCGGCTGGTCCACCAAATCCATAAAGGCATCGAATTCCGGACCGGAAGGGGCCCAGCGCCGTCCCTGGGTATTCGAGGTCGGTTTCTTGACCGGCTTCTTTTTCTTGCCGGCAGCCTTTTTCTTCTTTTTGGACATTATTTGGCTCCAGGAATGATCAATCCAATCCGGTATAAGGTCGAATTGCGAGCAACCAGCAACAGGGACCTTAAACCAAAGAGATAGAATTTTGGTCCCGGTCGTTTTTTCCGGCTTCCTCAGCCGCCGCATAGGCCGGCAAGTAAACTTTGAATGTGGTGCCTTGGCCCAGCCGGCTGTCGACCTCGATCCACCCCCCATGTTGCCTGACCACCCCATAACCAAACGACAAGCCCAACCCTATCCCCCCAAACCCTTTGCTGGTATAGAACGGCTCGAAGATATGGGGCATGATCTCAGGATCAATGCCTGCTCCGGTGTCGGCCACCGAGACGGTGACAAATTTTCGCGCTCGCGCTTCCCCCACTCCGCCACATAGGCTCTCGTTAATAGCCGTATTTTCGGTACTAATGGTCAGAGTGCCGACCCCCTTCTTAGCCAGGGCGTCAATCGAGTTCAAGGCCAGATTCATAATACTCTGTCTGATTAAACTCGGGTCGGCAAACACCGGATCGAGCCCTTCTCCAGGTAAAATAACCAGGTTTATGGCATTGTCCACTTTCGTCATCAAGTCCCGGCCTACTTCCGAAATAGTTTCATTTAAATTAACCGGTTCCGGTTTGAGTTTCTGTTCCAGGCTGAAAGCCAACAATCCATCGATCTTTTGGACGGATTCATCAACACTTTGTTTGATTTCCCTGGCGCTTTCCAGTATCTCCTCATTATCGGTGAGCATGGTCAGGTAATCGCTATTACCCAGGATTGAAGTGAGCTTGTTCTTCAGTTCATGGGCCACCCCTCCAACCAGGATCCTGATGGCTTCCATTTTCTCGATCTGGAATAATTGCGCCTCAATCCGCTTTTGGACGGTGATGTCTCGCAGGGCGACGATACTCCCGGCCGGTTTCCCGTTTTTGTCCGTAAGGGTGGCGCCGCTTATCCCCACCGCGATGACTTTCCCGGATTTGGTCAACCGCGTGCTCTCAATACCTGAAAAACTCTCACCAGCCATGACCTTACCTTCTATTATCGAGGTCTTGGGGCGTTCCTCCAGGGGAACAAAGAAGTCTATCCGCCCCCCCTCAACCTCCTCCAACGCCCAGCCAAACACGCGGGTAAAGGCAGGATTCAAATAAACCACTTTGCCCTCAATGTCAAAGATCACCACTGGATCCGGATTAGCTTCCACCGTCTGGTATTGCATTTCGCTTTTGCGCAGTGCTTCCTCCACCTGCCGGCGCTCGGTGACGTCTCGGGCAATCCCCCGAAATCCTTTCGCCTGACCCGTCGGGCCCCGGACTAAGGAAACAGAACTCTCGATGTGATGCCGCGAACCATCTTTGTTAATGGCCTCCCAATGCACGGCTTTGGCCGGCGTCTCAGCGGCCAGAACCTGCTGATAAATTTTCTTAAGCCTGGCCGCATTTTCCTTGTCACAAAATTCTTTATTATTCTTACCCAATAACTCCATTTTATCATAGCCCAGGATCCGGCACAGCGCCTCATTGAAAAAGGTTAGATTCCCGTCCAGATCCACCTCGTAATAGCTGTCTTCAATATTTTCTAAAATAGTCCGGTATTTTTCCTCGCTTTCCCGCAGAGCTGCCTCGGCTTTTTGGCGCCGGACGATATCTAATTGGAGTTGCCTATTTTTCTTAACTAAATCGCCAGTACGAATCCTGACCAGGTCTTCCAACAGATCCCGATACTTCTTAAGTTCAACTTCGGATCTTTTGCGTTCCGTAATATCCCGATGAATTATGAAACTGGCCAGAGTGTTGCCGGCACGGTCGCAAACAACGGCCGAGGTAATATAAACGTCTAATAACCGGCCGTCTTTGGTCAGTCGTTTGGTCTCAAAAGAGACATCTTCGCCGCGGCGGTTGGCGGCCACTGATTCTCCGGTTATCTCCAGTTCGTCGGGCGGGACAAAATCTATCCGGCGGCCGGCCAGCTCATCCCGCGTCCAGCCGTATTTATCGACAAAAGAGTTGTTGGCATAGATCACCCGACCCTGCGGATCATAGACAACGACCGGGTCGGGAATAGCCCCCAAGAGCAATCGGCAGCGGTCGTCATCGTTTTTTAGATCTTCCTCAAGACTTCTGAACTGTGTCACGTTGGGCCGGCTCCGCTGGCCGTACCGCCGTTTGTCTGTCTTGTTCTCCAAATCGGGCGGCTTTTGCGATGGCCACCGGCTATGTTGCAGGTTCAATCCCAGTGAAGGTTTGGTTACATGGTTCTCAAGCCGCGTTACCAGCCGTCGCAGCTCCTGCACCTCCGTCATGAGTTGTTCTTTGCTTTTCTCTTTATCTTCCATTTCCCACACGCCAGGTCACATAAGTTAAACAGTTGCGACGAAACTCACCTTCCGGCGTATTATGCTGCGTACTCAAAAGGAATGCAAGCTGAAAACAGGGGTGACGACGCTAAATTTTGCGGCAATGTCCAAAGCATGATAGGCGTTCCATAGGTTTGGGAGGCCATCATTAATCATGACATCATTGATGCCGTCCCGCAGGGGGTGATAAGCCGGTTTTTTTTAACCTACCGGCAAAAGCTCGTTCTGCCGATTGGCTGACCATTACCTGTTGACAAACACCTGGTTAGGGATTAGGATATTAAGACTACTTAGCTTATATTTCATACTATCAATCCCTGGCCGAAGCGTTTAGGCCGGCAAGAAAAGGTGAGCAGCAAAATGAACACGTCGATTGAGTTAAAAAATTCCTTTAAATCATACACCTATGACCAAGATAAAGTCATTTCTCCAGACCGGACCGTGGCTACAATCAAAGAACGCCTGGCCCGGATCCAGCTCGATATCCTCAAAGAAGTCATCAGGATCGATACCGGCCGGTTGGATATCCCCGTCTATCTCAGTTTTTGTGGCTCTGATGCCTTTCACACCATTGGAACCAAAAAGCAAATGGGCAAAGGCGCCACCCCGATCCAGGCCGAGGCCAGCGCTTTGATGGAATTGATGGAACGATTCAGCTTTTTTCATTTTGTCAAGAGAACCGGTTTTATGCGGGCAAGCTACGATAACCTGGCCGAGCAAGCCCTGCCCTTCCCCTTGATTGCCGCCTCGGTTCATCATCCCGCCGATGACCCCCAGGCCTACCAGGCCATTAAGGACTTGCCCCTGGAATTCACCCTGGCGACCAACCTGACCCAAGGCCGGGACTATCTCGTCCCCTTTAACTGGTTCTATGAAATCAACGAATTCAACGGACCCTCAGCCGGGAACAGCTTGGAGGAGGCCATTGTCCAGGGGCTGGGCGAGGTGGTCGAGCGTCATGTCTCCGCCCTGGTCTGTGAGCAACGGCTGGTCTGTCCGGACATTGACCTGAACACCGTCACCGACCCGGTAGCTAAGGAGCTTATCGCCAAGTACCGGTCTAAGGGAATTGTCCTCAAGGTCAAGGATTTCACCCTGGGGCTGGGTATCCCCTCCATTGGAGCCCTGGCCTATGATCCGGAAAATTTTCCAGGCCGGAGCGAGATCGTCTTTACCGCCGGGACGGCCACCAGTCCCGAAAAGGCGCTTATCCGGGCCTTGACCGAAGTGGCCCAACTGGCTGGAGACTTTGAAAGCCGACCTGGATACATCCCCAGCGGCTTGCCTAAATTTAATCACCTGGGTGAGGCCGATTATGTCTTTCAGTCCACCGCGACCATTGCCCTGGCCGATCTGCCCGATCCTTCAGATGATAACCTGAAAACTGAAATCATCAACTGCACCCAGGCCCTGGCCCGGCATGGCCTGGAAGTACTGGTGTTGGAGACCACCCATCCTCTGCTCCAGGTCCCGGCCGTGTATGTCATGATCCCCGGAGCCAGATTCCGGGAACGGGCGAGCGCGTCCAGTGTCGATTTTTTTGCGGCCAAGCTGGCCACCAAGACCTATCCTCCAGAGGAGGCCCTGACCTACCTGAAGTACCTCAAAGGGCTTTATCCCGCCAGATACTATTTGCATTTTTACAGCGGTCTGGCCCGGCTGGAAAAGCAGGATTATTCCGGTGCGATAAAGGAGTTGAAGGAGGCCCTGGCATTGAACCCGCACGAGCAGGATTTAGCCTCCATCTACTGCCACCTGGGCATTGCCTTCAAAGAAGCGGGGGACTTTGCGGAGGCCATCACCCAGGTGATTAAATTTAGGCAAGCCGCTGGGGATGTATCCAGGTCGGCTTTCAAAGTCTCCAGCCAG
>JADFYA010000104.1 GCA_015233285.1 Deltaproteobacteria bacterium
ATTTCTTCTCCTATCAGGCCTCCTTAGACGGCTGAATCTGCCGGGTGAGGCCGGCCGAAAGGCTGAGTTAAAATTCGCCGTATCCGGATGTCAAATCCCGTTTCTTGCGGTAAGCGCTTCTCATGGCCCTGACCAGATCTTCCAATTCCACCGGTTTTTGCATATAATCGAATGCTCCCAGGCGCCTGGCCTCATCTGCATCTCTATCGGAGCCATGTCCCGTCAAGATTATTACCTGAACCTCCGGATGAACTTTTTTCACCCGGCGCAATACCTCCATACCGTCTATGCCGGGCATTTTTAGATCTAACACCATAACGTCGGGGACAGTGTGTTCGAAGGTCAGCAGAGCTTGTTCACCGTTTAAAGCCACCTGGGGATCCAGGTCTCGTAACTTTATCCGTTCAGCCAGGGTCTTGACCAGTTCCTCTTCATCATCGACTAGTAGTATCTTGAATTGATCCATTTCTCCCTTTCCGCCGTCTTAATCATGGCTGCTGATTATTTTCCAATGTCATTAACCTAAGGAGAAAGGCTTTTTACCGACGAAGATCGCCACATAACAGCCCGAGAGGTTAGCTGAGCCACCCCGGCCGCATGACGCGACCACGCAAAGCCTCTCTCCTAAAGTCAATGACATTGGGTTATTTTCAACAAGTTCCAAACGGGCAGCAATAAACGCGATCAAGAACGCCATTCCTGCCTTGCCGTGTACTAAATTGTTATTACAGCGAAAAAAATTTGAGAAACAATCTCCGGCCGGGCCGTCAACCCTGGCGCGGAAAAGTGAACACCAGACCCGCCGGGGCTTCCTTGGATTCCACGGTCCCATTTAAATCCGCGGCCATGGTCTGAAGTCCGGCCCAATCCTGGGAGGCTGGCAGAGTCCGGATAACTCCGGCCTGCCCCGATGCGGTACATTCACAGATTATTTCAATGATCACCCGGTCCCCAGCCCAGCCGGGGCAGACGCTTATTGTATCGCCGGTCGACAGATAAGCCAGACAGCTCTCAATACCTGCAAAAACCGTCATTTCCAACCGCATGGGATCCGTCGTCAGCGGCACCGGCCGGTCGAATGATCTGAACTTCAGAGTGACACCGTTAAGCCGAGTAAATCGCGCAGACACCAGAACCAGTTGGGCCATCATGTCGTTAAGATTAATTTCGGCCCGGCTCTGATCAGCACTGTGGGCAAATTGATTCAACCCCGCGACCAGGGCGTTGCCTCGACCCACTTGCTCTTTGATAATACCCATGGTGTCAACAAATTTTTGCCGGTAGGGAAAAGAATCAGTTGGGGACAAAAGTAAAAAGTCCTCCATCAGTCCGGCAGACTCTTTTATGATGGCCAAAACATTTTTAAATTCATGGGTTATGCCGGCAGTAATTTTGCCGAAAAAAGCTACTTCACGCGTTTGGTATTCTTTCATGGCCTACCTTAAACTCGTTCATTTAGATGGGCGGTCTTCTTCCCGCAGTTTTTTGATGAGCACATCTATCTCCAATGGTTTCATCAGGCATTCTTCCGCACCCAGGAGCAACCCTTCGGCACCATCTTTTGTGCAGCCGTGGCCGGTGAGGAGGATTACTCTCATATTAGGGTACCGAAGTTTAATCCGCCTGAGCGTCTCGAGTCCACCCATCCCCGGCATCATCATATCCATCACCACCAGATGGGGAGGATCTTGGTCTATTATCTGTAAAGCTCCCTCTCCGTTGTGGGCCGTCATGACCTCAATTCCTCGCAGTTGCAGTCTCTCTGCCAACGTTGAGACAAACTCCACTTCGTCATCGACCAAGAGAATCTTCTTTCCGACCATTCTACCCCTCCCCGTATTCTGATTTTTTGGGTAAGTAGACTGTAAACTTGGTCCCCTCCCCTTCCCTGCTCTCAACATCAATATCACCACCGAGTTTTTTCACGACGCCGTAGGTGATGGATAAACCTAGTCCCGTCCCGTATCCTTTTTTAGTGGTGAAGAAAGGCTCAAAAATATGTTTAAGCGTGATTTGAGACATCCCGCAACCGTTGTCTTGAACGCTGACCGCGACATTTTCCGCATCCTTGTCCCAGGTCGTGACGGCCACCACTCCACCGTTTTGAACTGCGGCGAAGGCATTGTTCAAAATATTAAGAAACACCTGTTGCAATTGTCCCCGATCCGACTCAATTCGGGGCAGGTCTTCGACCAACTGAAGATTCAGGTTTACATTTCGGTGCATAGCTTCTTTCTCCAGAAACCCGAGCACCTCTTGGATCACCTCATTGAGATCGAGTAGTTCAATATGGACCTCCATCCGGCGGGCAAATCCCAGCAGCCGATGGGTGATTCCCCGGCAGCGGTCTACAGATTTCTTGATGGCGTCGACTTGGGGCAGGAATCTGTCCTTGTTAGGAAAATCAGGCGTGATTTCAATAATATCTTTCATCAAACCAGCTTTCTCATTAATAATGGCCAGGGGGTTATTGATCTCGTGGGCCACGCCCGCGGCCAGCCGGCCGATGGAGGACAATTTCTGGGTGTGTTCAATCTCGCGGAAAGCCATTTCCCTTTTTTCTTCGGCTTCCTGGACACGCTGCACTAAAATCTTGGTCAAATGAAATACAACCAGGAAAATGATCGATACCCCGCCGACAAATACAAATAACATCTCCCCCTTAAGGGTATACCATGACCGCATCACCTCGGCCCGCGGCTTGACCAAAATAAGGATGTATGGGGAATGGATAAAATGAGAATAAGCCAGGTTAATTTCCCGGCCTTGAGGATCAAGCAACTCGATTACATTAGCTTCATAACTCACCGGTGGGACAGGGAAGGGAAATTTCTGCATGACCTTTCCGTAAAATCGGGACGGCGTTTGGAACACCCCGCTTCCGTTAATCAAAAAGGCGTCAGTCACCGAGTCCAGCCCCATTGATGAGATTAGCGACTCGAATTTCTTAGTATCGACGGTGGCTCGAATGATCCAGGTCCGACCCGTTTCCGAGACGCGCTGAACGGCCATGACGATATGAGGAAAATCACGGTACCCCATAAATACATCGCTGACGTAACTACCCCTGATCTGGACTTCATGAAACCAGATTTGTTTATCATAACTTTTGCTTTTCAAATCATACGGTCCAACGTAACTTACTTGAATACCATTAGAATCAATTAAGCCCAAGTCAATGAATCCTTCAAATTCCCGTTTCATCACACTAAATATCTGATTAAGCTTTTTCTCGTCGGCCAGTTCCTCATAGGAATAAGCAAACGTAATGAAGCTCACCGCCGAAAGCCGCTCAGCCAAGAAAAGCTCAAAGGAGTGTTTGGTCTTGCTGACTATCGTTCGCATAGGGTTGAGGATCTCTTTTTCCAAGGCGCTCTGGTACTGAACGAAGTTTATCACCGCCATGGCCAGGAGGGGGACAAAGGTCACCAGCCCCATTAAGATAAACATGTTTCGGCGCAAAATCCGATACCGGATGTGGGATTTACCCTCCTCCGGAACATCCAGTAACCCCCGGAATAAAAATGAAAACCATCCTTTATCAGGCATATATGCTCATGTCCTTTCAATCAAAATCAGGGTTGACGGCTTAGAGTTCATTCCGCCGGCCCTGGCCGTGTCAAGTATAATGTCACACTGAAGTCAATTAATAACGCGCAACGAGAGGATCTCAGGGCGCCTGAAAAAAAATAATTTAGCAGATTATTAGGCCGTAGTATAGCAATTTCGCCAATTCGGAAGAAGTTTTTTTTCTTTTTTGTTACCCCTTCTTTCAGGTCTGGTCGGACCCTCTCCAAGGTCAACCGTGGCTGGGCAACGATGGCGTTCTTCCGCCGGTCTATCCAGGCCACAAGATTAATGGCCGGATACTAAGTGGACTTAGGTCACTCACTGCGTTGAGTCAACATAATAATTAAGGCACAACAAGAATCAACTACAACTTGTTTAAATCACGATATTTTTTTACTTCTCCCAACCCCGCGGCCGTTTTTTTGCGCCATTTGCCCTTGGCGAGGTATGGCGTGATTCAGAATCTGGCGCATTATGTGGCGATGTTTTCATATTTTCTTGACAACGTCGCGCCTTGTGTTAAATTACGCCCCATTGAAACGGCCCCGGGCGGACCGGAAAGGCTGGCCCAGGTTCAAAAATAGGCGAAATTTATAACAAAAGAGGTGGCAAAGCTGATGATCACGAGAATCTTCCCCTTTCTATCTTGGTTTGACAAGTATGACAAAAGAATGCTCCAAGCCGACATCATCGCCGGAGTCACGGTGGCGTTGGTCCTCATCCCTCAATCTATGGCTTATGCCCAATTGGCCGGACTACCGGCTTACTATGGTCTCTATGCGGCATTTCTGCCTCCGATGATCGGGGCCCTGTTCGGCTCCAGTCGGCAACTGGCCACCGGTCCTGTGGCCGTGGTGTCACTGATGACTGCGGCCTCGCTTATGCCCCTGGCCACGGTGGGCAGCCAGGCTTTTGTGGCCTATGCCATTCTGTTGGCGGCCATGGTTGGGGTCATACAACTCCTGTTGGGTGTACTGAAGTTGGGCCTGGTCGTAAACTTCCTCTCCCATCCGGTAGTCAACGGCTTCACTAATGCCGCCGCCATCATCATCGCCACTTCCCAGTTAGAAAAAATGTTCGGGGTTTCGGTGGACGGGGCGGAACATCATTATGAAACGATCACCCGAGTGGTCAAAGCGGCCATGCAATTCACACACTGGCCTACCTTTATCATGGGGGTCTTCGCCTTCGGTATCATGTACGGGTTAAAACGGCTCAACCCTAAGATTCCAAACGTTCTGGTGGCGGTAGTGATTACCACCGTTATTTCCTGGGCCATCAGTTTCCAACATAATTACAAGGCCACGGTAGCTGATTTGCCTGCGCCGGTAACCCAAATGATCACGGACTTCAACGGCACCTTGAACACCATTGCCCAGTTGGGTGAAAAGAAAGCAGCTCTAACTCCACGCATGATAGAGGCTGAGAAAAAATATGGTCACACCTCTTTGGAAGTGCTGCATCTGCAACACGAAGCGTCTCTCATCACCTTTCAGATGGAGGATGCCAAGGCCCGGGAGGGGAAACAGCGGGCCGGACTGCGATCACTTTTGTTTTACGGGATTCCAGGTTCTGACGGAAAGAAAATGCAGTTTGTAATCCAAGACAAAACTTCCCCCCCAGCCCAGCACGACGGACGGACCTGGCGCCTCCAAATGGGCAATAAGATCATTAAGGACAACGAGATATCCTTGAGCGGTGGAGGGTCCGTGGTGGGCACCGTCCCGCAAGGTCTGCCCAGCTTCGGGGTTCCACATATTGATATGACTGCCGTTATCCAGTTTTTACCCTTTGCCGCCATCATTGCCTTATTGGGATTTATGGAAGCCATCTCCATCGCCAAGGCTATGGCTGCAAAAACAGGTCAGCGCTTAGATCCTAATCAGGAACTCATCGGCCAGGGTCTGGCCAACATCTTAGGATCCATCAGTAAATCGTACCCGGCTTCGGGTTCCTTTTCCCG
Source organism: Deltaproteobacteria bacterium (assembly GCA_015233285.1). Next base: position 5,534 of record JADFYA010000104.1, read on the forward strand.
CTCGGCGGTCAACCTGCAGGCCGGGGCCTGTACCGGGATGTCCAGCGTATTTACCAGCATCACTGCGATCATTACTCTGATGCTTCTGACGCCCCTGCTGTACCATCTGCCCCAGTCAGTCCTGGCCGCGGTGATTATGATGGCCGTAATCGGGTTGATTAATGTTTCCGGCTTTGTCCATGCCTGGCACGCCCAATGGTATGATGGAGCCATTTCCGTCATCACCTTCATTGTGACTCTGATTTTTGCTCCGCATTTGGATAAGGGGATTATGGTCGGGGTAATCCTCTCGTTGGGCGTATTTTTGTATAAGAGTATGCGGCCCAAGGTGGCCAACCTGGCCCTGCACCCCGACCTATCATTGCGTGACGCTAAGCATTACGGTCTTAGGGAATGCCGGCATATCGCCGTGGTCCGGTTTGACAGCCCGCTGTTCTTCGCCAACTCATCCTACCTGGAAGACCAGATCACCGAAAGAATGCTCAACATGCCCAAGTTGAAACACATTCTGATCGTCGCCAACGGGATCAACGACATGGATGCCTCAGGAGAAGAGACGCTGTCATTGTTGGTTGATCGGATCAGAAGCGCCGGGTACGGAATTTCCTTTTCCGGGGTAAAAGAGAACGTTCTTCAGGCTATGGAACGGACGCACTTGTATGACAAGATCGGGGCTGAAAACATTTATCCCTTGCAGGCCATGGCCTTAGAGGCAATCCACGCCGAAGCTCATGAAAACTCTGATGAAAGGGATTGCCCCTTGCGAATTGTCTCCCCCAGGCCGGAGGAACTCAAACCGGTTGAACTTAAGGCTGAAATTAAGGTGCCGGGGGCTCCTTCCAAAATTCTGTTGGTCGATGACGAGCGGGAATTCGTAGGACTGTTGGCCGACCGGTTAAAGGTGCGGTCTTACGGAGCAGATGTAGTCTATGACGGTGAGCAGGCGCTATCATATGTGAAGAAAGAAGAGCCCGATGTGATGGTCCTCGACCTGAGAATGCCCGGTATTAATGGAATGGATGTATTGCGTCAGGTCAAGAGGAATCATCCCCAGGTGGAGGTCATTATCCTAACCGGTCACGGAAACAAAGAGGATGAAAAATACTGTATGGAGCTGGGTGCTTTTGCGTACCTGGAAAAGCCTATTGATTTAGACGTCCTGACCAAAACCATGCAGGCAGCTTACGACAAGGTCAACCGCAACCGGGCAACGCAGGGTCAATAAACGGCCAGGCTAATTTTAATACAAAAAATCCCTTACCCGGGACGACAACAACCGGCTAAACGGAGAACCATTATGTCCATTATCAGCATTTTTAGCGGAACCTACTGTCTGGCGGACCAGGTAGCCCAGAAGGTCGCCGATACGTTTGGATATAAACTAATTGATGACGCCGCGTTGGTTGCAGACGCGGCCGGCCGTTTTCATATCTCGGAAAACAAACTGTGGCGAACCATAAACGGGAAGGTGTCCGTGTTTAACAAATTTACCCACGAACGGGAGCGATGCACGGCCGATCTCAAAGTGGTGCCGGCCGACCTGTTGAAAACGGACGGGCTGGTTTTGCACGGTTTCCTAACCCATTTCATTCCCCGGGAGATATCCCATGTCCTGAAGGTCTGCCTGATCGCCGAAACCCCCTTTCGAGTAGCCAGGGCCGTCGCAGATAAGAGCATTTCCGAAGCGGAAGCTCAAAAACTGGTTCACAAAGACAATGAAGCCGCCTATGCCTGGACGGATTATGTCAGCCACAAAGCCCCCTGGGACGCGGCTCTATATGACATCCTCTTACCCATGGATAAACAAGATGTTTCGGCTGCTGTCGACTTGATTACCGCCAACGCCAAGAAAAAGGTGCTCCAGCCGACGGCCCAGTCCCTGGCTGCCGTTGACGATTTCCTTTTGGCCGCCCACGTGGGTGTGGCCCTGGCCCAGGTGGGTCACGAAGTAGGTGTGACCGCCAAAGACAGCCAGATTACCTTGACCATTGACAAGCACGTCTTGCTGCTGTCCCGGCTCGAAGATGAGCTAAAGAAGATCGCGTCCGGGTTATCCGGCGTGAAAAGCGTCGAGACCAAAGTCGGCCCAGGCTTTTATCAAAGCGACATCTATCGCAAATATGATTTTGAAATGCCGGCCAAAGTGTTGTTGGTGGATGATGAGCGGGATTTCGCCCAGACCCTTTCGGAACGGTTGCAAATGCGGGATGTGGGTTCGGCCGTAGTTTTCGATGGGGAACAGGCCTTGGATTTATTACGGGAAGACGAACCTGAAGTCATGGTCCTCGACCTGAACATGCCCGGGATGAACGGGATTGAGGTATTGCGGCAGGTCAAGAGCCAACATCCCAAGGTCCAGGTCGTTATCCTGACCGGCCATGGTTCCAAGGACGACGAGCGGGTTTGCCTGGACCTTGGCGACTTCGCCTACCTGGAAAAGCCGGTTGATATCGAACTGCTGGCCAAAACCATGCGGGAGGCTAACCAGAAGGCTAAGGAATGCACGAGATAAAACCCCCGGGCCCATGCTTTGGTCATTTTTCCGGGACCTCGGGGGCCGGCCCTTCTTGATGATCAAAGGTGACTCGGAGTTCCATTGTTTGTCCGTTCCGCAAAATAATGACCCGATGGACCGCCTTGCCTCCTGCTTCTATAACGGCCTGATGAATATCCTTGACCTGGATGATGGGGCGGCCATTAACTGATTGCAGGACGTCGCCGGGTAAAAATCCGGCCCGGGCCGCCGGGGTGTCGGGTTTGACACTCTCTACTGTCCAGGCCCCGGCTTTATTCTTAGCCAGATAAATACCCATCCGGGGGCGGTCGGAGCGCGCCTTGGTCACATCCGGTTCGGTCAGCCAGACAAAGTCGGCCACATTTCGGCTTCGACCTTCAATATAATCAATAGCCGCCGGAATCACCACGAATTGGCGGACCGGCCCGCGGGATGTGACCTTATCCGGGATACCAAACTTATAGACCACGTGACCCGCCCCGGAGAGGACCACCAAAATTCTGTCTCGGCCGGCAGGAGATGTTACATACTGGGCAATAGTCTCGGCCATCGTCTCTTCCCAGGCCAGGTGGGCTTCCACAAACCTGTCTGTATGCTTGACCGAACTGATCTGGTGGTGACCGAACCATTTGGTCAGAAACTCCTTCTGCCGGGCAGTGACCGGGGCAATTGAAGAGGCCAGTTGAGATCTCTCCTCCGGAGAAAGACCTCCCAATCCCTGCCGGGCGACCTTCTTAACTACATCATCCGGGGCGTTTAAACCCAGTATGGGGAGGCGGTGATCCCGGCAATACCGCAAGATCTCCTTATATGAATCAAAATCCCATCCGGCCCGGCCATCCCAACCGACTTGGGCCAGGAAATCTCCTTCGGCTATTTTTCCGTCCACATATCCGTCCAGCGCCGGTTGTTTCTGCCGGCTGAACATCTCCAGACCCACGGATACTTGATGTCCCATATCCACCAAGGCCGAAATGATGCGCAACTGGACGCGATGATGAGCCATGTCGTCATGCTGCTCACCGATGAACACGACCTGAACTGTGGCCAGACGGGCCATCATCTGATCAAAGGAGATGACGTCCCCTGTCTCTGGTTCAATAATTTGCCCGGCGGCGTATCTTTTTTCCAGACCTTCAAATCCGGCCGTGGCCGGCGGAGCCTCAATCTCTTTCCCCGGCATAGTGGCGCACCCCGTCAGCCCCCATCCCCCCAGCAGACACCATAGCGAGAGAGCTGACATTAATTTTTTTATGATCATCTTCAATCTTTTTTTTCCTGGTCGTCTTTTTCCTGCCGTTTGCGGCTCCGTTCACGTAGTGCCGTCTGGCTCCGCTCCACAGCATCCCGAAAATAATCTACTCCGGTGACAGCCGCCTGTCTCAAGGTGAGGCCAAAACGTTCCACCTTCTCCTGCCATTCTCCCACGGCTTCGCTTTCCCTGGCCCGGTGCACAAATGTTCTGAACGCCTGAAAACCTTCCTCTTCTACCCGTTCCATCTCCTTTTCCGCTTCAGCCGGAACTAAGACGACATCTTCACCGAACACAGCATTATCCTTAACAAAAGGTATGATCATATGTCGTTCCAACAACAGGGCCCGGACCGCCCCTGAGGCCGTTTCAAACATAATATCAATTAGATATCCTAAATTCTTCCCTTCCAATGTATTCACGGCCAGTCCCATCAGCCGATCAAATGGAATTAATTTAGGATTTTCATTATATTTTACCGGGTCCGTTAGATTGTCGGCGCTTTCAATAATGCACACGTCTTCCCCAAAAATGACTACATCATTCAAAGCGATTACCTTTTCATCCCGGATCAGACCGTGGCCCCATACTTTTACAGCGACGACCGTCTTTTCCTCCCGATCGACAAGTATCTCTTTTATTTTGCCAAGTGTTTTTCCTTCGAGCAGGGAAACAACAGACAACTTTAATACCTGGCTGATCCTCTTCATTGACCTCCTCCGCTCTAATTTAAGTTTCCGTGTTCGGCCGACCCGGTGTTTAGAAAATATCACTGAAATCACGAGATAAATCATGTTCATCCGGGAGTTGCGGACTTAATGGCTTGATAGCAGGTGGACACTATAGTTTACTGTCCTTTGCCAACATCAACGAAAACAAGGAGAAATTCCAAACTGTCTACCAGCCCTTTATGGCATATTAAGTTCTTTTGCCCGGTTACTACTCATGGGCCGATTCCGCGTCATGGCCAGCCAAAACGCCATAAATAATCATGTTGCGTTTTCTGTTCCATTGATG
>JADFYA010000105.1:0-8829 GCA_015233285.1 Deltaproteobacteria bacterium
GTTTTTGATTCCGCGAGCCCGCTCAGGATGTTTTCCTTAGCCGCCCGGCACTGATGGCACAAAGCTTGCCAGCGATGCAGGCTTAATGAACCGGAAGGTGTTTTTTGCAGCCGGGCCTCCGAACGCCGGGCCAGGGCCAGATCCATATTATCCCCGCCCAGAATCAGGTGATCGCCCACAGCCAGGCGGTCGAAGATGGGTTTCCCGTCAAGCTCCCGCAGGGTGATGAGAGTGAAATCCGTAGTGCCCCCGCCCACATCGCAGACCAAAATCAATTGGCCCGGCCGGACAAAGCGGTCCCAATCTTGTTCATGGACCGTCAGCCAACTGTAAAAAGCGGCTAATGGTTCTTCCAATAAGGTGATGTTTTTAATTCCGGCCTGGGTGGCGGCTTCCACGGTCAAATCCCGGGCCACTTCATCGAACGAGGCCGGGACGGTAATGACGACCGTCTGTTTTTCCAGGTAATTGTCTTCGTTTTCGGCTTGATAATAATTCCAGGCGGCTCGGATATGGTGCAGGTACGCGGCCGAAGCGGCAATGGGGGACACCCGCGGGATGTCTTCTTCCGCACCCCAAGGGAGAATGGCCGCGCGTCGATCGACTTTACCGTGGCACAGCCAGCTTTTAGCCGAAGAGACCATCCGTTTTGGCACCTTGGATCCCTGGTCCCGGGCAAAGGCGCCGACTATTCCGGAACTATCCGACGGCCACGGCAGAATCACGGCCTCTGGATTTATCTCATGTTGACCGGGCAGGTAAAGGAAAGAGGGCAGGGTGTTAAGCCGGGATATTTCTCCAGGTCCGGAAAATTGAGGGATCTGAAAAATTGCCGGCCGGGCTTTGGCGGCATTTTCATCCAGCAGGTCGATGCAGGACACCGCGGAATTAGTCGTCCCCAAATCGATGCCAATAATATATCGAGCAGTTGAGAGGTCCATCTATGACGCCGTCAGGAGTTGAAATGTGGTGGTACATCGAAACCCAGGGCGTTGCCGCTGGGCTAACCTAGTTCGCCCTTTCAGGGCTTATAAAGAATGGACTATTTTAAGGAATTAGAGCGATTGTCCGCCCCCTTAAGTCAATGAGACTTCCCCGCAACCCGCAACATGTCAGTAGCCATTGTCATAACTGTCTTTTTCCCGGACACTAAATTCTAGTTTGAACCGGCGGTCGTCCTGCTGAGAAACACACCATAGTTCTAAGACGCCCACTTCCGTTACCTTGATCTCCAGCGTCACTGGAATAACGGTGCCCATTTCGCCTTCGAGATGAGCCTCTACCGTGGTAATCTGTTCGATCTCTCCCTCCCAGTCATCCACGACCATGCCGATGTGGTCGTGACGCCGGGTGGAGGAACCCAGAAAATCAAATTTGACCGGTTCACCGACAACTAAACCGAATTCTTTGTCCGGCACCACCGCCTCTGTTCCTTCTTCCAAGCCAAAGGGAGCGACGCACAAGGCTTTGATCGGCACCGGCATTCCAGGCACCGCGGGCAAGGCGGCTTCCACCCCGATATAATACGTTTTGGCTAAACCGCCGCGGATTCGGATGCCGGTGCCACGGCGGGCCAGACCATAATAGACGGCTCCTCGGGCCACGGCTAAGTCAAAATCACGGCTGACTATTTCCCGGACGCCGGTCGTTTCGTCCACTGGTACCCAGGAGGAAAGAACATCGAGCACCCTATCCCGGAGCGTCTGGGCCTTCATCACCCCGCCGTTGAACAAGACTGCGGTGGGCCGGGCCGGGCCGGTTTCTCCGTTTCCGTCTGCCGTTCGTTGTTGATTCAGGAACTGGGCCAGATGATGGGTGATGGCCGGGTCCGATGTATAGGATAGGCCCATTTCCCGCATTCCGGTGCGGCGTTGTTGTTGCGGCCGGACCTGGCTGTCGCATTCAGGAAAGAAGCCATTGGTCAGAACTTGTTCCACCTCGGCGCGAGTCAACTCAACCTTGAGCGTCCCCCCGATCAGACTTCGGCCACGGCCGAGAATGGTCACCGGATAGGACATGGCCTCCCGATTGTTGAACAGGTATTCCTTGGCCTGGCGGCAGCCGTGGCATAATCCCCGCATTTCATACGGGTTAAGCTTGCGTCCCTGGGCAGCCAGGCGGGCCGCCACGGAATAGGCCATGGTCAGGTCCATGTTGTCCCCGCCCACCAGCAGGTGCTCGCCTACCGCGATTCTTTCCAGGGCCAACTCTCCGTCCACTTCGGAGACTTTGATCAGACTGAAGTCACTGGTGCCGCCACCGACGTCCACGACTAGAATCAAGTCACCGACTCTGACTTTTTTCCGCCATCTTTCTTTGGTCGTGTCAATCCAGGCGTAAAAAGCGGCCTGTGGTTCTTCGAGCAAGGTGACCTGGGGGAATCCGGCCATTTCGGCCGCCTGGACGGTCAAATTTCTGGCCACAACGTCAAAGGAGGCTGGAACCGTCAGAAAGACCTCTTGATTTTCAAAGAGCAACTGGTTGTCATTTTGGGCCATGACGTGGTTCCAGGAGTCTTTAATATGCTGCAAGATGGCCGCCGAAGCCTCTACCGGCGACAGCTTTTGTCCATCACTTGGAGACTCCCACGGAAGAATCGGTTTGTTTCGATCCACCCCGGTGTGACAGAGCCAGGATTTGGTGGAGGCGATCAGACGTTGAGGAATCTCTGCCCCGCGGTCGCGGGCAAATTCACCTACGGCCATGGCGCTTCGAGGATTCCAGGGTAGGGCCAGCGCGCCTTGGGGGACATCGTGTGGTCCAGGCAACAGCACAAAAGAAGGCAGCATATCTCTATCGGCAATGGAGCCCGGACCGACCAGTTGCGGCACCTTGAATATCTGAATGTTGGGTTCTTCACCTTCATCTATCCGGGCCTCTGTATAGGCCACCACGCTGTTGGTGGTACCCAAATCGATACCTATGATATATGTGGGATCAGACAAGGGATGAATCCTTTCATAATTATTGACTTGTTTCTGTTGAGCCTGGAGACCGGCCGGGGATAGGGCTGGTAAAGCCTTGCCGCCTGGTTATCAAATTTCAACCTCGGCCGGGGCGATGATGCCCGGGTCGGTAGTTCCGGACAGGCTGGGCAATTCCAACCGGGAAACCCGCCAGCCGCGGTGTTGCAGTATGCCTCGGAACGGTGGTTGGTTCGGAATGTTACCGGTCAGATTTATACTGCCGGCGTCAAACCCAGGCGGGACGGTCACCTCTTCCCCTTCTTCTTGGTTGATTACTGAAACCAGGGTGACGCATTTGTTTAAAACCTGGCGGCAATTTTCATGGATACTCCTGACCGCCGCCCCAATCTGGGAATCATCGTAGTTTTCCAGGTCTTCGTTTAAGAAATCAACGAACCGACCTTCCCGTTGCAGCAACGACAGGATCTGCAGAGACCGGCGCCAGTCATCGTCAATATTTCTTTTCATTTCCTGCAAGGCCGGTTTCATCAATTGCTTCATCAGCGGTTTCTCGTCCCTCTTGATCGGTTTCTCGTCCTTTTTAACCGGCTTCTCTTCTTTCATGACCGGTTTCTCGTCCTTTTTCTTCGGGGCCGGAGGGATTGGCCGAGGGGCCGACTGAGGGGCCGATTGAAGGGCGGGTAGGGTCCTGGCCTTCTTGATCATGCGCTTAACGGAAATAATCAGGCACAGCCACATAAAAAAGGCCGTAACAAACAGGCTGGCGGCCAAGACACCGTAGGAGACCAAATCATATTCATGAATGGTTTGCTTTAATGCTTCAGCCCGGTTTTTTTCTTTAGCTGTCGCGGGTTGACTCTCGGTTTTGTTTCCAGAGGGTAAGGATTGATTTTCCGTCTTTCCAAAATAGTCGGTAATGTACTTATCAACATAATTATTAACGGGTTTGTCCCAAATTTTGTACGAAACCAGACAGACGGCTAGAAGTAAGAACCAGAAAAATATCCAGAAAAACAGTTTACGAGATACGCTATTAGATTTGTCCATTAGTTAACATCTCCCTGATCATTAGTTGAATTTTCTACCAATACGCAATGATGGTTCAAGACAGAGACCAAGCAGTCCTGCTTAGAACACGTTGCCCTCTTATTGGGGTAAGGATTCCGGCCGTGGGAACGAGGCAAACAGTAGAACGATAGCACTGGCTTGTCAAGAGGTAGTTACAGGGATATGGTCGGGCCGCCCCGGTTAAGAATAAATCTTAAGCATTTTTCGGATGATCTTTCCAGGCAGGGGCTCATTTGTGGTTAAGGCGGCGTGAGGGCAAACCTCGATACAGCAATAGCATCTGATACATTTGTCATAATCGAAGGTCACTTTCCGCCGGTCATGGGAAATGGCTTTGGCCGGGCAATATTGCCAACATTCACCACAAAGTTTACACCGGGCGGACTGCGCAACAGGGCGCTGAATCAGGTTTTTTCTTAGGAATCCATGGAAAATGCGAGGGCCGAACAGCAGCGGAATCGTGGCCGGAAGCCTAAAACCTTTGATCCGAGGAAGTTCCCCCTCCAGTTCAATGGCCGGGTCAAGCAATCCCAGGCCGTGAGCCACCTTGCTGGTAAGTAATTCCAATGGTTCGAGCCCCAGCAACCGGCAGACCGTTACATCTACGGCCAGGGTGTCGTCACCGGCTATGATCAGGCCCAGGTGCCTCGGTTGGCCGCCCTTGCCGGGACCTTCACCTTCCAGGGCTAAAATCCCGTCGAGGATGGTTACCGTGGGTTTTAGGGCCGAACAAATCGCGACCAGGAGATGGGCGAATTTCTCCCGGGAGACTCCGGCCCGGAGATGCCATTCAGGCTTCCGGAAACCCACCACGCATCCGAACATGTTTTTAACGCCCAGGGTCAACATCATTTGACTGTGGGTCTTGAGTTTCGGCAGATTGATGATCACTTCAGCCGCCACGGCATCCTCGGCCAGCTCAATCTCCCCGAACGGCTCGCCTACGGAAACCCTGACTGAGTTTTTGAATTCTTTGAGGACCACCGGCAAGCCTTCAAGGGCTTTGGTTATCCCGTTTAGTTTCAATGCCTTTTCAAATGCACCGATGGCCCCGCTGTCGGAGATCGAGACCCGGCCGCCTTTTTCCAACACATATTCAGCCGCCGCCTTGATAATCAATGGATGTGTCAAAATCGCCGTTTCCGGTGAAGTTGGAAAGAGCAAATTGGGTTTGATCAAGACCTGAGTATTCGCCTTTATCCGCCCCTGGTCAAAGGCCTGGAGCATTTCAAATATAATCGGTTTAAGGACGGCATAGTCGTATTCAGCTTTTCTGACCATTACTCTTGGCATTATCTGCTCCTTTAGTAAATGTATCCGCAGAGTTTGCAGATGAACGCAGATGGATGAGAAATACAGCCGACTGTGATTATTCGTCTTTCTTAATCTTCGTAACTTTGCGCAATCTTCGGATTAAAGCATGGTCTGTCGATCACGGTTTTTGGGTCGCATAGCGGATTTGTCGAACTCAGGTTATGTTGGCAATTTTTCTCCACATCGGAGACTTCAGGCCGGGGCGACTAACTTCTCCCCTGGCCAAGTGCTTGAAGCTGACCGCTTATGAGTTGCGAAATATTCGGAGTCCGAATGGTCAAGGAAGGTGTGGTGACTGAAGGCGAACGGAGCGGGTTGTAAGCTATTTTCCCCCAAGCCTGGTGGTTAGGATGGGGAATCATGAAGCTCTTTCCTAAAGGTCAGGATATTTTTATCATCCTCGCGGCAATAGGAAACACTGTCGGTGAATTTTCTGATGAGATGTAGACCCAAACCGCCGATGGGCCGGTGGTCGATGTCGGATTCCAGGTCGGGCGGGGGAATGGTCAGAGGGTTGAATGGTTTACCATGATCGATCAAGGCGATGACCAAAGTTTTTGGTTCTTCCTGGCTAGTTGGTTCTTCCAGGCTGATTGACACGGTTAGATCACCGGCCGTGTTTTCATAAGCGTAATTGATGACGTTCGTGGCGGCTTCATCAATAGCCAGGTCAATCTCATGAACCACCTTCATCGAGGCGCCATAGGCCGCGACCCGGTCAGATATGAAATTACAGAATTCTTCCAGGTGTTCTATTTTTGCGGGCCGTGTTATTTGACACATTGGCTAACCGGTTGAAGGGAATTTACAGTCAACTTACATTGGGATAATGGCAGACCACCCGGCTCTTTCATTTGAATGAGCCGGGTGGAGCCGCTCGGTGTTGCGAATTGCTGTCAATTCATATGACTATTTGAATTATATTCATTACCCAGTAAGATGATACTGTCAACTTTTTCCGAACTCCTATCCGAGTTCAGCACGTCAGAGTGACAGATTGCGTTAAGCCAAAGATAGTCGCGTCATATCCGGTTTGGCCGCGTCCATCTGAGGCCTGGCTGTCAACTCCGGCTTTTGGTCCGGCTGATTTCTGCCGGTTGAGGCTTGGGTTGACGGCGCAACAGACGAAGATACCCTAAAAAGAGTGCTGAACTGATGCACAAAACGTCCAGCGTGAAACAGGCGATCGATACCCGCCCAACGTAAAAGTCATAAACAGATTCCATCAAGGTGTTTTGGGGAGAGATGGGTATTGGACCCAAGAAAGGCCAAAACAATACCTCCGGGTCAACCATGTCGCTGGCCAGATGCCCTACCCACATAGCCATCCCGACGTATAGATATTTCATGGGGACCCGGAATTCCCGGCAGAAGATGTAGGCGGCAAAAGACAGTATGGAAAAAGTAAGGACGGAATGGCCAAATCCCCGGCCTGACAACCCAAACAATACTCGCCCCGGCTTGTCCATAAAATCTGGACCATAACACGTCAAAATCAAGAAAAGAAGGTTCTCATTTTTTAGGAAAGTGTTCTTGGCTACATTAGCCACCGCCAGATGTCCTAAGATCATGACTTTATTTTGCCCCTCATTTAATGTCCTGGGATTAATCCGCATCCCCTCAAGGATGCATTTAACTTCGACTTGCAATTAGAAGCAATTTGTATGCCAGATTGCCGTAAAAGGTGACTTGATGCCTCGTATCCAAACTTGATTCATCTTATCCGGGTGTTAAGGCAACTGATTCGGTATCCCTATTCCCGGTGTTATCCTAAAAGGCACACAAGTTGCCGTTATTGGGGACACACGAAATGCTTATATTCAAGTTTCTCATAATAGTCAATGAGAAATCACCAGGGTGTTCTAAAATTATAGATCTTGAAATAATAAGTATATTATTTCAGTCACATAAAATAACAAGACGCAAACTGAAAAGAAAATTGTCGCTCACCCGACTCTTTCTGATAAAATAATTAAACAATGAATTAATAATATTTAATATTATTGATACTTTATTATACTATTTTTTAATCTATTGAATATTAAAAAAAGTCTAAAATATTCAGCTTGTTATCCGTCTTATACAACCAGTCCGGACCATGAAGGCCGCTGGTTGAATCTTCTGGGATACTGTTTGCGTCCCGGATTCGGCGACGCCTTAGACGAACATCGGATTCAAAAGTTGTGGAAGATTTACCGGGAAGGGCCGATCAACGCCAAGAACGTTCAGGTCAGGTCGGAATGGTGGGTCATGTGGCGACGGGTGGCCGGGGGCCTGAATGCCACCCAGCAACGACAAATCATGAATGACCTGGCCGGACTCCTCAAACCGAAAAGGGGCGGCGAAAAGATCCGGCTGACACCCCAGGAGCACATGGAAATATGGATGGCCACAGCCAACCTGGAACGGTTACCGGTGCCTGAAAAAATCACCTGGGGCCGGATGCTGGTGGATGACCTGAGCCCCAAAAAGAGCCGGCCACAGTATTGGTGGTCGCTATCCCGAATCGGCGCTCGGGAACCACTCTACGGGCCGGTGGATTTGGTCGTGCCGTCCGATGAAGTGGCCGACTGGATTGATACTATTCTATCCAAAACCTGGCGCAATCCCAGGATCACCGGCCAGGCCCTGGCTCAGTTGGCCCGCCTGACCGGGGACCGCAAACGGGATGTGGATCCGGACGTAATCAAGCCAATCATCGAGTGGCTCCGCCCCCATGACTGGTCAAAGCCATTGATCAAGGTGCTTCATGAAGTTATCCCCATCGCTCCCCAGGAAGAAAGCGCCATTTTCGGGGAGTCCCTTCCGGCCGGATTAATCCTGCATTTAGACCACACATTGAAATAACAGCCAATTATCGCATTTGCGTTGTGCTTAGCCACCAATTGAATCCGTAACTAAAATCGGAAAACTGAGTCAGCCCCTCACCAGTGTGACCATAACCCCGTCCTCAAGAGTTAAGCCTTCAAACCGGCTGGAAGACTGGAACTCAGCCCCGGTCAATCCGGAGATCCATTAATGTTACGGCAGGGTGAACTCTGAGATCGTTTCCGAATTATCAAATAATTGTCACTGTATTGTCACAATAAGATGGTACGTTTCGATTGGTTTTTTAGTACCCCTCAATAGGAGTACTCACTCATATTCGGTCAACAAAATCGAAGAGGTGTAAGATGGCGTCCTTGAACATTGTTTGGGAGAAAGAGGAACCCTGCTCCAACTCGCTCGGTTTCAACCTGACAACCTCCTCCGGATTGCCCCTTCATGATTACCTTGATTCATTACAAGGCGTCAACATCATTGATGTGGTAATCAACGAATATAAACTTTTTGAGAACCTGTACGGACATCAATTTATTAAAATGATCGAAGAGATATTTAATAACTCACTTCATGAGGCTATCTCCTCTTTGGCCATTGACGCCGACAAACACACGGATATCCTGACTCTTCCCTATGGGGAATATCTCATCCTGTTCCCCGGCGGCTCGGGGCAAGTGGTCAATCTGGCCAACCAGGC
>JADFYA010000105.1:8872-10277 GCA_015233285.1 Deltaproteobacteria bacterium
AGTCATCCAATTAACCGGTCAGAGAATAAATCTGGGCATCGGGTATGCTGTTTCGGACGAAAGTGATGATTGGCAAAGGCGCAGGAGGCGCTATTTAAAGGCGATGAACGACGCCAGGTGTGGGGCCCTCAAAAATCTTGACACAATAGAACTGGAGGTGGCCCATCAGTTTCGGAAAATCCTGGAATCGGGCCGTATAGAAGCCCATTATCAGCCTATTTTTGATATGACTTCCGGATGTATCATGGGCTGGGAAGCGTTAAGCCGGGGTCCCAAGGGTACGCCCTTCCATTCGCCTTTGATGTTGTTTGATTTGGCGGAGGAATTGGGACTCCTGTTTGCCCTCGAAAAAGTATGCCGGGAAACGGCGATTGCAAATTTGGGGAAGATATCCAACGGGCAAAAACTCTTTCTGAATATTCATCCTCGAACAGTTGTCGATTCCAGTTTCAACCACGGGAAAACCTTGGAACTTCTCTCTCGCGTCGGATTTCAGCCTGAGAATGTCGTATTCGAAATCACCGAACGGCACAGCATAAAAGATTTTCCCTTATTTAATCAAAATATCGACCATTACCGGAAACAGGGATTCAAGATCGCCCTCGACGACACCGGCACCGGCTACTCCGGGTTATCTAGTATTGCGGAGCTGAGGCCGGATTTTATCAAAATGGACATGTCCTTGATTAGAGACATCGATAGAAATCCGATCAAAAGAGCCCTGTTGGAAACTTTTGTCTCTCTGGCCAACAAAATCGGGTCTAAAATTATAGCCGAAGGGATTGAAACCAAAGCTGAAGCCAGTTGTTTGATGGATATCGGAACGCATTTCGGCCAGGGGTTCTTCTTAGACAAACCACAATATCCCAAGTCGGAATCATCCTTCAAGATGGAAGAAATACGACTGGTGAATATGGAATCGCTGGAGAGACTAACCTGTTCTACTCCGATTGCACAGCTTGTAAAATTTTCCGAACCTATCGAACCGGAAGCTCAAGTTCGGGACTTACGAGATTATTTTGAGAAGAATCCATCCCAGGCCAGCCTGGTGGTGGCCGCCGAGGGAAAACCATTGGGCCTGATCATGGGTTACCATCTGGGCCGGAAGCTATCCGGTCAGTATGGGATTGCCCTTTATCATAACCGGCCGGCCGCCCTGGTCATGGATCATGACCCGCTAATCGTAGATAAAGCAACCCCATTGGAAGAAGTGGCCAGGATGTCCATGTCGCGGGATAGCCTGAAAACATACGACGATATTATCGTTACCCATGACGAACTTTTCCTGGGGACGGTTTCCGTCCAGAATATCCTGAATCATCTGGCCAAGCTACAAGTCGAGATGGCCAAGGGGACGAATCCGCTCTCGGGCCTGCCGGGGAATGTGGCTCTAGAAACAGTTCTT
>JADFYA010000106.1 GCA_015233285.1 Deltaproteobacteria bacterium
AATCCATCTCCTTGACTCGGCCGGCGGCGAACGGGTCCATCAGATTGATATGAGCGAACTTCACCACTTTTTTTATGGTTTCTTTAAGAGCATACCGGCCATCGCGGCCCTTGTCGAAATATTTTAATAGCAAATGAGGGGGAACATATCTGACGCTATAGTCGTCATAGATCCCCTCCCGGGCTGCTCGCAAGACGGTATCGCTGATATCTGAAGCGATGATACTTATCCGGGAGTGGTCTATTTTTTGGGAATGCTCCAACAACATCATGGCCAGGGTATAAGGCTCTTCACCGGTTGAACATCCGGCGCTCCAGATTCTGATCGGATCCCACCCGCGCTTGTTCTTCATCATTGCCGGGACAATCTCATCACTGAAATCACTTAATTGGTCCTGATCTCTAAAAAAATATGTTTCATTGACCGTGACCGCATCGATTAATTGATTAAGCTCGTTGTCCCCGCCGGGATCGTATTTAAGATAGTAGCAGTAATCTTTCGGCGTCTCCATGCCCGTCACTTTAAGACGATTGGTCAGACGAATCGTCAAAAAATTCATCTTGGTATCGGCCAGCCAGATGCCACATCGGGTTTTAATCAAGTTGCGGATATTGGCTAAGTCTTCTTTGGAAGAAATCATCATGTGGGTCCAAGGTAACAATCAAAGAAATTTAAAAGTAGGTTACTCAAAGGCCTGACGGGCTGCTTGCCGGACCTTGGGGTGGGGGTCTTGCTTCATTATCTCCAGGATCCGGTATGATTCCGCCACATTCATGTAGGCGGCCAACGTCTCGGCCACGACCTTGCGCACCTCTTCATCGGGGTCGTTGCTCAAATAGTCCAACAAAGGAATCATATCCGGTTCTTTCAGGGACTGGAGCGCCGATATGGCGGCGATTTTGACCGGCCCGATATCTTCTTTTAAACATCTGCGCAAGGGGCGTCTGGCTTTTGCCTGTCCAATCCGGCCCAAAGCAATGGCGACGCTGTATCGGACCCAAATGTTTTCGTCTCTTAACGAATCAACCAAGGAGTCCACGCTGCTCGGGTCGCCCAGACTACCCAGGGCCGAAACCGCGGATTTTCTAACCTGCCAATCTTCATCCAATAGTGCCATGGTCAGAGGTTTGAGGGCTAAGGTTACCTTTCTCTTGCCCAGGATGTTGCCGGAAAAACGCCGAACACCCCGGTCGGCATTGCCCAGCGCGTCCATCAGGTAACTGTCGACCCGGTGGCCCATGATCAGGCCTAAACACTGCACTGCCGCCTGCCTCACCTCCATGCGCGAATGCTTCAGGAGCGGCGCCGCATGCCTGGCCACTTCTCCGGTTCCGATTCTGCCCAGGGCCTCTGAGGCGGCTTCCCGGACATCTTGATAAACATCCTCCAAAAGAGGCATCAGATAGCGCGTGGCTTTGACGGCCCTTAGAGTTCCCAGGGTATAAGCACAGGCGCTTCGGACACTGCTGTTGGGATCGTTTAAGTGTGGGATGAGCAGGTCCACCACCGACCGGTCCTTAAATCCGGCCAGCGTTTTGGCGGCTGCCTCCCGCATTGCGTCATTGCCCCGTTCCAGGGCCTCCGAAACCAAAGAAATCGCTTTTTGGTCCCCAATTTCACCAAGAATATCCAGCAATATTTTTTGCACTTCCGGCTCTTGTTTGGGATACTGGAGCAAAATGGCGTCGATTTGCCGGGAGCCAAAACCGACCAGCGCCCGCCGCGCCGCCTCCCGGACATCTTCGTCAAGTTCAGAAAGCAGTTCCAATAACAAAGATAAATGCCGTTCCTGACCGATCAACCCCAAACTCCAGATGGCGGATATTCTTACGTCTGGTTCGTGAGTCATCAAGGATGAGGTAATGATCTCTTCCGCATCGATGCCCATCTCCTGGATCCGGTCCAAGATTCCGCTGGGCTGTTTCTGCTCGATCTTGGCCAGAGAAGTAAAGGCGGCTTGAAGAATCATCTCGTTGTCCGAGGTCAGTTGTTGGAGCAGAAAATCGATCTGCCCGGGGTCCCCGATATTCCCCAGGGCTTCGATAACCACGTGCCGGACCCACTCATCTGCTTCAAAAATTTCCAGCAAATACGGAACCGCTTCCCTGGCGCCCAGCAATCCTAAAGACTCTACGGCCGGGTAGCGGGCCCATTCGTCTCCCAAAATGTCCAACAAAAGCTGGATAGCCTCAACGGCCCCAATTCTTCCAATGGCCTCCACGGCTGCATAGCGCACATTTTCTTCGACATCACCCAGCGCCCTTTTCAGGGCCGGCAGCGCCTCTATCAGACCGGCATTCCCCAAAATATTAGCCACAAAAATGCGAATATCAGGGTCCGCATCACTTAAGGCCGCCTCGAGTTGATTCAACGCCATTAGGCACAGTTTACTTAGAATCGTCATAACTTGGGAACGAATCCCAGGGGTTTCGTCACGTAGTTTTTCGATAAGATTTTCTATGATCCCTTCATCTGCAATCTCCAGCAAGATCTCCGCCACCAGTGACCGGACCCGGGCGCTGGAATCCGCCAGTCCTTCAAGAATAATGGAGTTCGCCTCAGGAATGCCGAGATCGGCGATTTCGCGGTAAATATCAACCCGGCCGTCTTCCTTAGCTGTTTTTAGCCTGGCCCGGTATTCTTGAAGATCATCGTACATTCGGTCCATTATCTTTTCTCCTGAACTTTTCTCCTAATATAGATGCGTCCCGGTCCGGCCGTCACTGAAGGCTGACCGCTGAGGCCTGTTCACTCACAATTCAACTTCTTCGTATAAGTCCGGATAAAGTTCCTTGACACAGTCGCTGCAAAGACTATGGCTGAATTCCGCATCCGTCCGGTCCTGGATATATTTTTCCACCCTTTGCCAATACCCTTTATCATCCCGAACCTTAAGGCAATTTGAACAAATCGGGATAATCCCTCGAAGCGTTTTGACCTCGACTAAGGCCGCCTGTAATTCGGAGATCAACCGTTCCTGTCCGACATTGGCCTCCTGCAGGCAGGCATAGATTCTATTCCTGTCTTCAAGCACGATCAGATTGTCTAAGATCATACCGGCATGATTGACTAAGATGCTGACTATGTCGCTAATGTCCTTATTCCCAAGTTCAACCACGGCCACCCCCCGGATATGTCCCTTACATTTAATAGGGAAGATTCCCCAGCGGGTGAACTCGTACGGACCGATAATTATTTTTCGGGTGAAATCATAATACTTAATAATCCTTCCGGATTTAATGGATTCCTGAACTGCTTCTTCCTGGCCGCAAGGTAGGATCACCTGCTCGATCCGCAGTTGTCCGGATGTCGTTCCTATTCCTTTAAGCACACTAAGCTCTTCATTAAGCAACAGTAGCACGGCTTTCTCGGCGCCCAACTCATCGACTAAGTCTCGGGCGACCGTGTGGCAAAGAGAATCGACATCTTCGGCCTGAGCGATTTTCCAGCCGATATGATGGAGCGAGGACAACTGGGCATTGTGCATGAACAAAATGTTCGTCATTTCCTCTAAGTCACGACGCTGATCTTCAATTTTTTGATGAGATATTGCGTTATTGAGGATCATTCCGCCAAACTCGGCGATAAACCGGCAGATATCCCGATCGGGTGTATCTAACTCATCTATGATAAAGAACCCCAGGGCGTTCGGGTTGCCTTTTAGAGGAAAGAAGCTTGGCCGAATAGAATTAGGAAACAATTCATCTAATTGTCCATTATCAAGATTAAACGCAACCACTTGATTCCGAATCAAGCCGGGCAAACAGGCCAGGGAATCCATTCCACGAATGTTCCGACCGGTAAAGTCCACAGATTCACCATTCCGGGCTATTTCGGTCGCCGTATCATCATTTTCCAATAACCAAACGGAATTGGCCCGGCCGGGGAGATGGGTATTGATCTCCTTTGAAATCTGGACAGCTACAGATTCCGGGTCACAAACATTGGCGGTGGCGCGATTAATATGCTCAAGAAGCGTCATTGGATTATAACGAGTTTCATTTCTCTGCATTATCTTTTCAATAATCGTGCCATTCTTCTTATCAGAAAGAGACATCGGCTGGTTCTCCTAAAAACTGATCCGGTAGTTCCTTATGATGTTATGCTCTTTTTACAGGCTGGAATCCACACTCGGGTCACAATCCGGAGTAGATTCTAACACGCTGAAGTCTCAATTTTAATTCCGTACTTCTCAATCTTGGATAACAACGTCGGACGGGACAGGCCCAGCAGTTTGGCGGTATGGGTCCGGTTGCCCCGGCAGTAGTTAAGGGCCTCCCGGACCAGGGTCGCGGCGAAGTGGTCCATCAGGTCATCGAAGAGATTCTCGTCGCCGGCCAGAGTGAGTTTCTGTTGGAGCCATCGTTGGAGAACCCGGTCCATCTGCTGGTCGTCTATTTCCCCATCCGATTTCGCCCCTGGGGAATCAGGGCTGTGGTCCTGGTCGAAATTTTCCCAAATATCCAGGGGGCAGCCGCGGCTGAAAATCAGGGCCTTCTGAAAGGTATTGGCCAGTTCCCGGACGTTTCCCGGCCAGGCATAGGTCATGACTGCCTGCTTGGCTCTTTCACTCAAGCCAGGATTGGGCGTATCCATATCCCGGGAAAACCTGGTCAGAAAGTAGTCGGCCAGCAGAGGGATGTCTTCTTTGCGTTCCCTCAGCGGCGGGAGCCAGATGGTCACCACTTTGAGCCGGTAGTACAGATCTTCCCGGAACTGACCGTCGGCTACGGCCCGCTCCAGGTCGCGACTGGTGGCGGCGATAATGCGCACGTCGACCGGGACTGGTTTTCTGCCCCCTAATCTTTCTATATTTCGTTCCTGGAGCAATCGGAGGAGTTTGGCCTGGATACTAAACGGCATATCGCCGATTTCGTCCAGGAAGACGGTGCCCTGATGCGCCTGTTCAATCTTGCCCACCCGGCGGTTGGCCGCCCCCGTAAAGGCCCCTTTTTCATAACCAAACAGTTCACTCTCCAGAAGCGTTTCAGGAATAGCCACACAATTGATAATCAGAAATGGTTTATCCGCCCGGAGACTGTGCTGATAGATGGCCCGGGCGACCAGTTCCTTACCTGTGCCCGATTCCCCTCGGATGAGGACTGTCGCATCGGTCGGAGCCACCCGGCCGATGGATTTATAGACTTCACGCATGGGGGGGCTTTGTCCGATCAAGGCATCAGGAGGGGCGGTCTCCGGGGTGGCGTCCATTTCGACCCGCGAGCGCATGAACCGGCCGGCCTGCAAGGCTTTTTCTATAACATCCAGAATATCCGGGATATCAAAAGGTTTAATGACATAGTCGAAGGCCCCTTTTTTGGTGGCTTCGATGGCCGTCTCGGTGGCGCCATAAGCCGTCATGATGATGACCGGCAGCTTGGGTTCCACCTTCCGAATCGCCTCCAGAGCTTCTACCCCGTTCATTCCGGGCAGACGCACATCCATAATGACCAGGTCCGGTTTACCCTGGGCGACCATGGTCAGGCCCGTCTCGGCCGTGGCCGCGGTAAGCACCGTGTGCCCATCGCCGGTGAGGATCTTCTCAAAACTGTGCCGGAGTTGGGGATCATCATCGACGATCAGGATTTTGGTCATGAGGCATTCTCCTTAAAGGGCAAGGCAATGGTAAATGTGGTCCCCTGGTCCTCTCCGGATTGGACCTGGATTCGGCCCCCGTGTTCCTCAATGATCCGTTTGGCGATGCTCAGGCCCAAGCCGGAGCCTTCATCCTTCGTGCTGAAAAAAGGCTGAAAAATTTTATCAAGAACAGACTCCGGGATCCCTGGGCCGTCATCACGCACCCGGACGATCACGGCCTCCCCCAAGGTTTTCGTCCTGCCCATTTCCTCCGAAATCTGAATGGCCCCGCCGTCGCCCATGGCATCACAGGCGTTGAGCATGAGATTGACCAGGACTTCCTTAAGTTGTTCAGGATCAGCCATGATCCCTGGCAGCCGCTCTTCTCTGACCACCCAGACCTTGACGCCGTAGGACTCCAGCCGGTATTTCAGCAGATGTAAAGCATTATCGACCACATCGGAAGGACTGATCAATTGAAACTTTAGCTTGGGCGGCCGGGAGAATTCTAGAAAAGTCCCAACAATAGTATCAATATGGCGGATTTCTTCAGAAATGACTTCAAGATCCTCTTTTTTGGTCCGGTTCAAACTGAGGCTTCTCTCCAGGGAAAAAAGCCGCATCTTGACCGAAGTCAGGGGATTCCTGATACTGTGGGCGACCCCCGCGGCCAGTTTTCCGACTAAGGCCATTTTTTCCGATTGAATAAGGTGTTCCCGGCTTTCTTCCAACTGGGACTGGGCCTGCCCTACATCCTCTATCAGGTTATAAATCTTCCGGCTCAAGGCCTTGACCTCATCATCAATCCTATATCGCGGTTGAGTGTGCTCCGCGTCTATAGCCAACTCCCGGATCGGATCGAGAATTTGTTTAAACAGAACGTAGCCGAGCAACAGGGTAATGATCACGCCGCAAGGAATGACACTCCAGGCGATGGTCGTAATCAATCTAGTCGCCCGGATGTTGTCTTCCCGAGTCCTGGCTATATCTTGTTCATAGATATCTTTATATTTTTCGCACAGCCGGTAAACGATGTAGAATTGATCTCTGAGCTTTCGATGCCGTTCCGCCCCGGCCTGGCGGTTTCCTTCCCGGTATAGTTGAATCACCTGATTCCTGGCCGAGGTATACTGGATATATCGGGATTCGATGTTGGCCAAGGTCTCTCTGGCCTCATCGGGATAATTGAACCAGCGGGCTTTCTTGATCCATTCGATAAACTCATTATGTCGGGCCTCAAGGTGACGTATCCAGGCTTCGTCATTATCAAGAAAATAATAACTGACCAACCCTTTTTGCACGGCCAGGGTGCTCTTCAACTCCCCCGCGGCGATCAAGGCGGTGACATCCCGATCCACGATAGAAGAATAAAGATCTTGAGTCCGGTAAGTGTACCAGATGGTCACCAAGGGACCGGTCAAAATCGCCAAAATGAGCACTCCCAACAGGCAGAATATCCTGGCGCGGAGACTGAATTGTCGAGACATAATCCCTAATCCTTAAAGCTGAGGTTTTTTCTTTGCGTCTTGGCCTCAATTGAGGTAAAAGGTGAAGTCGGACCCGGCCGGCGACATTAAAGACCAACTTTATCTCTTTATGATCAATAAGTACACAAAAAAACATGACCCCGATTGATACGTTGCTTGTCATCGCGTCCGATTCCGATTTCCATTTTTCGCAAAAAAAGCCTGGTCAGGAGGACGCGAAAATATTACAAAAGCATAAAAGACAAAAAACTTCCGGTTCTTTCCTTTCCTCACCGTGGTCCGTGGTTAGGCTTTTCAATTTGTTTTTACAGAGTGTAAAAAATGTTGACATGATCATGGCCGTAAAGACGTCCCGACGGTGAGTGCCGGCAAAAGATTTCCATTTGTTCCCGGCCACGCCGGCAGACCCAGCCGCCAAAACCGTCTGGTATGCTTATTGCTAAATATTTTTTCTTGGCCCATTGTGTCAATAACCGACATCGACTGTGGAGCTGTCAATGATCGACCAAGAATACCGAAGACTGAAGGCAAAAATCATCGTCACCACACTCTGTTTTTCCCTCATCCCGTTATTCGTCCTGGGGGCGACCATCTACTACCAGTTTCATACCGCCTATTCGTCAATAATCATCCAAGACCTGAGAGCTATGGCTGATAACCGGAAACACGCCATTGATCTCTTTTTTGACGAACGTATCTCGCAACTCACCACCCTGGCTCATACCTGTGCCTTTGACCAGCTCTCCCAAGGCGAGTTTTTGGAGCGGCTTTTTAATATGATGCAGAGCCGGTCTAAATCTTTCATTGACATCGGAGTGATTGATGAGAATGGAGACCACGTGGCCTACGTCGGTCCCTATAATCTCAAGGGAGTTAATTACCGAAACGAAACCTGGTTTCATTCGGTCATGCTTCGAGGCGCTTATGTCAGCGATGTTTTTTTGGGATTTCGGAAATTCCCCCACATCATCATTGCGGTGTTGCGCCGGGAAGGCGAGCGGAGCTGGATACTTCGGGCCAGCATCGATACCGACCTGTTCGAGACGATGGTTAAGGCAGCCCAATTGGGCGAAAAAGGTGATGCTTTTCTTCTAAACCGGGACAATGTCTTTCAGACCACGCCGCGTTTTGAAGGAAAACTCTTGGACCGGTCTCAAATAAACTTTAATAAATATGAAGGCACCAGGGTGGAATCAACGGATATTAGAGGCCGGAATACCCTGTTGGCCACCACCTGGCTCAAGAACAAAGACTGGCTGCTGGTCATCAAGGAGGACACCAGAGAAGAATTGACGCCCCTGGTCTATGCTCGTTTACTGGCGGTATGGGTGATCTTTGGAGGCATTGCCGTTATCGTGGCTGGGACTGTGTTCATGGCCCGGTTGATGACGGGTCAGTTGATCCAGTCCGAGCGGCAAAAAGCGGTTCTGGATGCCAATTTAGAACAGTCAAGCAAAATGGCCGCCTTAGGCAAGCTGGCCGCCGGCATTGCCCACGAAGTTAACAACCCCCTGGCCGTGATCAAGGAAAAGGTGGGGTGGGCCAAGGACCTGTTGGCCGAGGAAGATATCCAACAAAGTGAAAATTTTAAAGAATTTTTAGATGCCGTCGAAAAAATCGATCAGCACGTGGAACGAGCCAAAAACGTGACCCATCGTCTACTGGGCTTTGCCCGCCGGATGGAGCCGGTTCAAGAAGAAGTGGATATCAATAAGATATTGACTGAAACAATCGCCCTTTTTTCTAATGAATCGCGGTTTCGGAATATCTCTATTTTTACCGAGTTTACCGAACCATTACCCCGCACTCTGAGTGATTCATCCCAATTACAACAAGTTTTTTTGAACATTATCAATAACGCCATCGATGCCATTAACAAAGACGGTAGAATCACGGTGACCACCGGTCATAACAGCGTGTCCAAGGAACTATGTGTTGAAATCTTTGATACCGGGCCCGGTATTTCCAAAGAATTGCTGAATAAGATTTTCGATCCGTTCTTTACCACTAAGGCGGTAGGTAAGGGGACCGGACTCGGACTATCAATTAGTTACAGTATCATGGAAAGGCTTGGAGGCAGGCTGACGGCGGAAAGCGGCAAGGACCGGGGGACGGTATTCAGCATCTATTTGCCGGTAAAATAGAAAGACCCGCAAATCCGGAAAGGGGGCGGTATGCCATCGTTCAAAGTGCTGGTGGTGGATGATGAATTTGATTTTCTTGAAACGATTGTAAAAAGGCTTCAAAAACGAAAAATCGACGCCACGGGTGTCGGGAGCGGACTGGAAGCACTTAAAATTTTAGAAGAGACATCCTTCGATATTCTCATCCTGGATGTCAAAATGCCCAAGATGGACGGCATCGAAACTCTGAAAGAAATCAAAAGAAGATGGCCTGCGGTAGAAGTCATCATGTTGACCGGTCATGCCTCGGTTGAATCCGGGATGCAGGGTATGCAATTAGGGGCCTTCGACTACGTCATGAAACCGGCCAAACTCGACGACCTGATTGAAAAAATGGTTCAAGCCTATGAAAGAAAACTTCTCCGGGATAAGCAGATTCGTTAATTATCTTGTGCCCCTGTGCTTAATTGCAGCCTCCTGGCCGGTGGGCCGAACCGGCGGCGTTCTATATGCTCTAGGCGCCCTTATCCTGGCCGGGGTATCTTTCTTTTTGCTCAGAAATCTGATCCACCAGATCAACCAGGCCGAACAAAGAAGTTGTGAACTTGATGAACAACTCATCCAGTCCCAAAAACTGGCCGCCATTGGCGAACTCTCTTCCGGAATCGCCCATGAAATAAACAATCCTTTGGCCATTATCGGGCAGGAAGTGGAATGGCTGCGTCACTTGTTCGAGACCGGCACACTGCAAGAAGAAAAAGACAGAGAAGAATTTGCTGATTCGTTAAAACAGATTGCCTCCCAGGTGGACCGCTGCCGGGACATTACGCATAAGCTTTTAAACTTTGCCAGGAAGATGGATCCAGTCATGCAGGCCGTCGAACTCAACAAGTTGATCGACGACATGGCCACTCTGGTCGAAAAAGAGGCGAAGCTAAATAACATTAATATTATCAGAGAATTTCAAAAAGATTTGCCCCTGGTCACCAGTGATCCGCCTTTCCTCCGGCAAGTCATTTTGAATCTATTGAACAATGCCACTTCCGCTATTGAATCCAACGCCA
>JADFYA010000107.1 GCA_015233285.1 Deltaproteobacteria bacterium
TTAGATACTTAGTTCTGGTCCTGACCGTTTACCTGGCGACCACTCTGCCCTATTTGGCCACGGCCGGTTTCTATGACATGGTTTTGGCCAACAAAAAACAGATGCTGCTGCTGAGTGTGTTTTATGAGGTGGGCTCTTTAAAAATATATTTATTGGCCTTCTTTGCTATCGTCATCTACGGCCGTTTTGCCGGGTACAAAAAAATCAACGACGATCTGCTGTACATGTACCTGGCTTTGCTTTTTTCGGTATTTATCGTGCTGATTCGGCCGGCACCCGGTTGGTATATTTGGGTCTTCCCTTATATATCTATTTTGTTTATTAAACAATCCGCCAAAGATTCCGCCCTGTGGCTGATCTATGCTTTTTTTTCCGGGTGCTACCTCATATTCTTCATAGGCGGTTACCTTCCCGACCACCAGGATCTCTATTTTCGGGGAAGGGAGATTTGGCTTAAGACCGGGAATGATACGTTGCGGAATCTGTCGTTCACGCTCCTCGAAGCCACTGTGTGTGGTATAATCTACATTTGTTACCGGTATGGCGTCAGGAGCAATTTAGTCTACAAAAAACCCTATAACCTGGCTATCGGCATCGGTGGAGACAGCGGAGTGGGGAAAACGACTTTGCTCAATGACCTCAAACAACTTCTCGGGCACGGGGTGCTGGAGTTGGGTGAGGGTGTCGTCGGCATCGAAGGCGACGGCGACCACAAATGGGAACGGGAGCACAATAACTGGCTTGAATTAACGCACCTGAACCCTAAGGCCAATCACCTCCACCGGCAGACGGATGACTTACTCTTATTGAAAACCGGCAAGAAGGTCTACCGGTCGGACTACGATCACGCCACCGGCAAATTTACGCCGCCCCGGTGCATTAATCCGGCTGAATACATCATCATTTGCGGCCTTCATCCGTTTTATTTGCCCAAGATGCGCAAACTCATCGACGTGAAGATATATCTGGATACGGACGAAAAGCTCAGGCGGCATTGGAAGATTCTTCGCGATATGGAGGAACGCGGCCACACCCGGGAAAAAATCATGGGGCAAATTGAAGCCAGAATCGACGATGCCCAAAAATATATTCATCCTCAAAAAAAATTCGCCGATGTGACCCTTAGTTATTTTCCCCGGACGGATTTTAATGTCGGTGATTCGGCTGCCACACCTGAAATATTGTTGGGCGTATCATTAGACGCCGGTATTTCCGTGGATCGCCTGATCGATCTGGCCGAACAGCGCGGCCTGGCCATATCGTGGGATTACGCTCGCGACCTGCAAAAACAATATCTCCTCTTCGAACATCCTTTACCTGCAGCCACAATCGAGGATATCGGCAGGCAACTAATTTATAATATAGAAGAAATTATCAAAGGCCGAATCATCTGGGCCGATGGCTACCGAGGCTTGGTCCAACTGGTTCTTCTGTTGGTCGTTAGCGAAAAAATGAAGATGAAAGAAGGCCATGAATAACCACCCCGGCCTATTACTGGACCTGGACAATACCCTTTATGACTATCACCCTCCCCACGCGGCGGCTCAGGCCGCGGCCCTGGGTTATCTCAGCCGCGCCTTGGGGGCCGACCCGGCTACGGTTGAGGCCGCGTTTGTGCATGCCAGGGTCCAAATTCATCGGGAACTGGCCCATACCGCCTCTTCGCATAACCGACTACTCTATTTTCAGCGGACACTGGAAAGGTTAGGCTGGGCCGGTTACCGGGACGCCTGGCAAGCCAGTGAAATTTACTGGGCCGTCTTTTTTGAGCACATGCGCTTGCGTCCGGGAGTGCGACGGTTTCTAGACAGCGTTAAAGGCCGGGCCATCTGCCTGGTGACGGATCTGACGGCCCACATTCAATACCGCAAGCTGCTCCATCTTGATCTCCTCTCTTATTTTACGCATCTGGTGACCAGTGAGGAAACGGGCCGGGAAAAGCCGCATCCCTACATATTTCTTTCGGCCCTTCATAAAATGGGGCTGGGTCCGGATGATGTCTGCATGATTGGGGATAATTTCGATAAAGACATTATGGGGGCAACGGCTCTGGGAATTCCGGCCATCTGGCTCTATTCCGAAACGGACCGGGCGCATCTGCCGGCCACAGTCCGGACGGTGTCCTCATTCGACCAATTGATAGGCAGGATATGATGAAAGATGTGGCGGAGTTCGTGGGGATGTCCAAATATGCCGGCGAAAGGTTTGACCTGGTTCAGGCCGGGGGTGGGAATTCATCGGTAAAAACCGATAATGATATTATGCTGATAAAGGCCTCCGGGGTGGCCTTGAGCGAAGTCGAACTTGATCGGGGTTTCGCCCGAGTCCGGCTCGGCCCATTGTTGGACCTGATCACCGCCAACGCCGCTTCGCAGGGTCCAACCCCATCGGGGAGGGAAGCTTTGGCCGCCCAGGTGGTCAGAACCGCTACCTCCAACGAAACCGCCCGGGCCTCCATCGAAACCCTGATGCACGCTATTTTGGGGAAATATGTCCTGCATACTCACCCCATCGCGGTAAATATTTTAACTGCCAAACCTGACTGGCAGGAAATCCTGGGACCGCTTTTTCCCGAAGCGGTGCTGGTCCCCTACCGCACCCCCGGCATCGAATTGGCCTTAGCCCTTTATGACCGGCTCCGGGACCGGAAGATTTCCAACGACGGCCGTCCGGTAACCGCTTTTCTGCAAAATCACGGCCTGATTATCAGCGCCGACACCGCCGCGAAGGCCACGGCAACCACGGAAGCCGTGATACAGCGTATTGAGCGGCATCTTAACCTAAATTTTGATGCCTACAAGCTGGTTAGCCGTATCTCCGGGTATATCAACCGGCAAACGGACTCGCCCCGGATTTGCCATCAATCGGATGACCCGGAGCTACTTAACCTGTGGCGGGCAAATCCCGACACCCGGGCGACCCGGCCTTTTTGCCCCGACATGCTGGTCTATAACGGTGAGGCCCCGCTGGTTGTGGACGATCTGAACCAGGACCAACCGCTGGCGGCATATATGGCCGAGTATGGTGGGCCGCCTCGCGTCGTCGTGTTCCGCGACCGGGTGTTTTTCGTGGCCCCCAATCTCCGCAAGGCCCGCGAAATGGAAAGCGTCTTTAAATTTCATCTCATCGTGACTAACCACCTGAACGGTGCGGTCAATTATCTGTCGCCGGAAGAGATAGAGCATCTGCGCCGATTGGAGTCCGAACAATATCGCCAAAAGCTGTAGGGAGTGGTTATGCACATCGTAATCCCCATGTCCGGAATCGGGCAACGGTTTTTAGACGCCGGATACCGAGAGCCGAAACCGCTTATCGAAGTAGACGGGCAACCGATGATAGCCCATGTGGTGAACCTTTTCCCCGGAGAAACCAGGTTTACCTTTATTTGTCAGGAAGAGCACTTGAGGGAGACCCGGCTCCCGGCCGTACTCAAACGGATTGCGCCCTCCGGTGAGATCGTCTCCATTCCTCCCCATAAGAAAGGGCCGGTCTATGCCGTGGCCCAGGCGTTTGACCGCCTCGACGACGCTGAAGAGGTCGTCGTCAATTACTGTGATTTTGGGACTTATTGGGATTATCACGACTTTTTGGCCCATACCCGCTTACGGAAGGCCGCCGGGGCCATCCCGGCCTACCGGGGTTTTCATCCCCATATGCTGGGGCCGACCAACTATGCCTTTATCCGCGATGACAGCCAATGGTTGCTTGAGATAAGAGAAAAGCAACCCTTTACTGCCAATCGTCTCCAAGAATACGCTTCCAACGGGACTTACTACTTCCAAAAAGGGGCCGACGTTAAGAAATACTTTACACTGTTGATGGCCCGCGACATCAATACGGCCGGTGAGTACTACGTCAGCATGGTCTATAATCTGATGGTCGCCAACCACCTCAAGGTCTCCGTCTATGAAATTCAGCACATGCTCCAATGGGGAACCCCCCGGGATCTGGCCGAGTATCAGAAATGGTCCGACTGTTTTCGCCGCCTGATCGAAGCGCCGCCCGTGATTAAACCTCAGCCGAATTCAATTAATCTCATCCCTCTGGCCGGTCGGGGTGATCGCTTCCAGCAAGCTGGATACCAGTTGCCCAAACCGCTCCTCCCCGTCAGCGGTAAGCCCATGGTCGTCCAGGCGGCCGCGGCCTTACCTCCGGCGGAACACCTCATCTTTGTCTGCCTGGGTGAGCACCTGGACTCTTCGCCCCTGGCGTCCGACCTGGGAACGGCCAACCCCAAGGCTATAATTGTGCGGCTGGACCAGGTTACCGAGGGGCAAGCGGTGACTTGCCGCCATGGCCTGGACGGGCAGGATCCGGAGGCCCCGTTGCTCATCGCCGCGTGTGATAACGGGATCTTGTATGACCCGGAAAACTACAACAAGTTATTGAATGATGATGACATCGATGCTATTATCTGGACCTTCAGTCGACATCCGTCCAGCGCCGGAAATCCGCACATGTATGGATGGGTCCAGGTGGATGAAGCCAATAAGGCCGGTCGAGTCTCGGTCAAGATCCCCATTTCCGATGATCCCTATCATGATCAGGCCGTCATGGGAGCCTTCTTTTTCAGAAAAATTAAATATTTTTATGAGGGATACGAGCGGTTGCGGGCCAAGAACGAACGGGTGAATAATGAATTCTATCTAGACAGTCTAATGCAGGAGCTGATTGAGCTGGGTTATACGGTTAACGTGTTCGAAGTGGACCACTATATCGGTTGGGGCACTCCGGACGATTACCGTACCTTCAACTATTGGCAGAGTTTTTTTCATAAATGTCAATGGCACCCTTATCGGCTGACCCAAGACCCCACCGTCGATAGCCGGGCGCTGGAAAATTTAACCAGGGAGTTTGAGACGTTCGGACAGCCGCATCGATGAAACAACTCAGCCGGGAAATGATCCGATTCATTGTTTCAGGGTGCTCGGCCGTGGCTACGGACATGGGCTCCTACTACTTTTTAATCCGGATATTGTCCTATTCTCCGGCCAAAGCCATTTCTTTCATCCTCGGCACCATCGTCGCCTACCTTTTGGGTAAATACTGGACATTCGAACAGCCGGCCAGATCCTTAGGCGAGGTCGTTCGGTTCCTTCTCCTCTATCTGGCCACCCTGGGCGTTAACGTCGGGGTTAATGAATTAGTCTTAATCTTCTATCCTAAAATAGTGGCTGTGACCTACCTCAAGATGATTCCAATCACCTATCCCAAGGCGGTGGTGGTGGCGTTTTTTATGGCCACAGGGACCAGTGCCACGCTAAATTTCATCGGTCAGAAATGGTGGGTCTTCAAACGATGACGGTGGCCCGGACTAACCCCTGCTGGTTGCTTGTGGTCAGTTTCTGGTTGCGGGCCAAAATTATTGCCATAAAGGTATGAGGTGCACCTTACCGCTCAGGAGGACTGCCGGTGAAGCTGTCGATAGTTATTCCCTGCTATAATGAACAAAATAATATCCCTTTGATCCTGGCCAGGTTTGCCGGGGCGATCACCCGCGAGGACATCGAGGTGATTTTAGTCAACAACGGATCTACGGATGACAGTGCTCAAATCCTCCGCACCCTGGTGCCCCGCTACCCCTTTGCCCGGACTGTCCTGGTCCCCGTGAACCTGGGCTATGGCTTCGGGATTATTTCCGGGCTTAAAGAAGCCACAGGTGAATATATTGGCTGGACCCACGCGGACCTGCAAACCGACCCGCAAGATACCGTCCGGGCGCTGGACATCATTGAAACGAGTGGTAATCCGACGAACATTTATGTTAAGGGGAAACGGACCGGCCGGGCCTGGTTCGATAATTTGTTCACCATCGGAATGAGCTTCTTTGAAACTCTGTATCTACATAAATGGCTGTGGGATATCAATGCCCAGCCAAACATTTTCCACCGGCGCTTATATGAGCAGTGGGGGGAGCCGCCCCATGATTTTGCCCTGGATCTGTTTGCATTGTATATGGCCAGGCAATACCGGTTCGAGCTTATCCGCTTTGAGGTAATTTTTCCGGAGCGGATTCACGGCCAATCCAGTTGGAATACCGGGCTTAAGGCCAAATGGAAATTCATTAAGCGGACCATCGGATTTAGCGCCAGGTTAAAACAGGATATGAAAAAATGGAATTCATCGCCCATCGCATAAATACCATTGCCGCGTTGCAAAAAATACCCTCAGAATACGGCGTGGAACTCGACCTGCGGGATAATGGCGCCCGGTTGATTCTCCAACACGATCCCTTTAAACCTGGTGATGATTTTGAGGAATACCTAAGGCACTATGACCACGGCACCATGGTGTTGAATATCAAAAGTGAACGGATAGAGTATCGGGTATTAGACCTGATCCGGTCACATAACATCGCCTCGTATTTCTTCCTGGATTCCTCTTTTCCAATGATTTACGCCCTGACCGAAACCGGTGAAAAGAATGTGGCCGTCCGGTTTTCCGAACTTGAGGGACTGGATACCGTTATGGCCATGGCCGGGCGGGCCGATTGGGTCTGGGTAGATTGCTTTACCCGGCTGCCCATCGATGCGGCCGCATACCGCCGGCTCAAGGGGGCGGGGTTTAAGCTGTGCCTGGTCTCGCCCGAACTCCAGGGACGACCGGAGGATATTCTCACGTATAAAGAATACTTAGCCAGGAACGAAATCTACTTTGACGCCGTCTGTACAAAAGATTACGGCGTCGAGAAATGGAGCCGCTGATGGACGCTGGAGGTCGCCCCGGCCAGGCCGAGACCTGGCTCAATCGGTTGACTAACGCCATACCGTGGCCGGACATAACCAGCTTAAGCCGGGGTCCGGCGGCAGCCTGGGCGAGGCAACTAGGGCTGGTCATACTAACCTCGGCGGTCTATGTTGTATGGCTAAAGTTGATGCAGTTGCACGTGGCTGATCCGGTTTTGTGGAGGTATTATCCGATCCGGTTTTATATCCCGGCTATTCTGCTGGGCGGATTGAGCTTTGCCGCCGTCTGGATGGCTTGTTCATGGGTTATTTTAACCTTTTCAAAAGACAAAGAGCCGCGTCAGATCAGCCTGGCCGTGGCCTTATGTATTCCAGCCTGTCTAACCGGTCCCCTGGCTGTTCTGATGCCTAAATTCTTTCCCGGCGTTTTCCCCATGTTCCTGGCCACCCACCATCCGGTCCAAATATCCATGTGGGCTTTCTTAATCTGTGTCTCGGGCGTCGCTTTGCGATGTGGAATCATCCGCGGGTTGCACGGCTATATTAAAGATTTGTTAGTGTTAGGCGCCATCTTTTTGCTTCATGTTCTGCTGGTCCCCGGTTTGTCCCCGCTTTATCCCGATTTCGACAAATTTTGGACTTTTGAATGGGACTTCATGCACGGCCTGGGGCAGACCTTTTTAATTGACGCGGCCAACTATTCCTTGCCCTGGCTTAGCCAATTATTTGGTCATGGGGCCAATCCCGTCATCATTGGTCATAACTTTTCTTACGCCATTGGGATCATATCTTTGTTTACCGGTACCGCGGCCATAGATGTGCTGGGCCGCATGTTGATATACAAGTACTTGTTCTTAGCTATTGTGACTTTTGGATGTTTCACCTTTTACTTATACCTTCGCTATGGATTAAAACTATCTTATTACGTTTCTTCCTTCGGCGGAGCACTCTATTTTTTGTCAAATGTCGTCATTCTATTTCAACTGCATCGTTACCAGATTGGTTTCTGGGCCTGTTATTTCTTTTTACCCTTAAGCCTGCTGCTGATTACCATCGGGCTCGACAAAATGAAGAAGTGGCATCTTTTCTTGGCCGGATTTCTGTATTCAAGTACCATGTACCTGGTCTATTCCCACCCGGATAGTTTCAGAACTCTCTTTTTGTATTTTCTGCTGCCCTATGTCATCACCTTGTCGGTGTATAAGTTCAAACTTGATCTACGGAAACTGGTTTCTTATCTGGGGCTTTTTGGCCTGGGCGTCGGCCTGGGCGCGACTCTGTATGTTTTGCCCTATGTTGACGCTGTGTTACGCAGTGATCAGGTAATTATTCCATACTCATTTAACGGTGTGTTATGGCCAAAGTGTTTATCACTAATAATTAAAATGGTCATCTACGACTTCCGTATTCCAACCGATTTTGGATTGAGCCATCAGCATAACATGAATAGTTTCTTCTTTATCGGTTCGTTATTAATCCTTGTAATCTATTTCTTTTTGAATTTGAAACACATTGCATCAAAAACCAGCTTGACTTCAGTCATCAAATGGTATTTTGCCGGCTACTGCATTATCGTCTGTTATACCTTCATCTGTGGCAATGAATCACTGGCCCATTATTTTCTGGTTTCTCTTAATCTGGGCTACCTGCGCGCCTTCTACCGGCTTTGTCCCATCTGGCATGTAACTATTTTAATTATATCCATGTTGGCTTTAGACCAGGCGCTGGCAAAGGAATCCAAATCCATATCCACGGCCATAAAGGTCTATTTCGTATTCCTGGCCGGTGCGTCGTTGTACGTGCTCATCGATCCGGAAGTCATTAAAATCTTCAGGTCCGGAACCGAACCGGTCCTCGAGATCATCAGTCATCATCCACTTATTTGGCCTAGTCGGTGGAGTGTCGCTCAGTTATCTCTGGCCACCTCCTTGGTCGTGGCAGTGTTTATCTATTTCTTGACCAAGAAAAAAACAAATTTATTTAAGGTATTATTTTTAGTAATATTTCTTTCCACTTGGGCCGTCCTTAATTATGATTTGATCAAACCAGCCGGCTTCAGCTTTGACTCGGTTCAACGGGCCTTTTTTCACCCCGAATCAATCACCCCCATCAAGTCTAATCAATATTATGTATCCGTTAAGTCAATAATCTTTCATTATCCTAGAGTCAAACATGATCCGCGGAGTACTGCCTTTATCCGAGCCAGGTTTCTTGATTTGGTTGACGACCTCCAGGCGGTGCGCGCCGTTATAATGAAATCACCTGAAAGTATATCGAGTAAAGGAAAGAACCTGGCCCTGGAATTATCGGCCGGCTTGCCCACCGAAGAATCTCCCACCGTAACTGTGGACTCCATCATCTCGTATCTCACAAAATATTCCAAAGATATTGATATATTTTATACAACCAGCCCACGTATATTTAAATTTCTTGCCCCCCTTCCGCCGGTGGCGCGGTTTAACTATCTCGTCCCAAGAGTTTCTCCGCCGCCCACCGGTTACCTCGTAGCCCTCGATGACGCGATATCATCCATCAATCTTGATTTCGTTAATTGGTTTGGGTTCCATAATATGATCCGCTCCAATCGTGCTTTTATTTATAATCAGTATACAGAGTTTATGTCGGAACGTGCCATCGTCAAATTAGACACTATGTTCAAAGCCCTTGATGTCAGTGGAGTGGACTACATCGTATTTGGTAGGCCTTACCGTGCCAACTTTGCTTTTTCGCTAAAGCGAGAAGACTTCTCTGGTTATCCCGAAGTCCCCAGCGATGCTTCGTTTGACCGTAACCAACTCACCTTTCTCAAAAACCCAAACAGCTTCGGCCGGGTTTATTTCGCCCAAAAGGTTACTCCGATTAAGCCTCAACAGATTGAACGGATTAATGTTATTAAGCAGAAAGACCTGTTTAACCAGGTCGTGGAGAAATTGGGACAATCCCTCCTGACTCTGTCTTATCGGGAAGCCTATGTTGAAAACCCGGATATCAACCTCTTCACCAACCGGCTGGGCGGAAAAATCCTTAACCAAAGCATCGTTTCAAATAAGGCCGTGTTTAATGTGTCGGTCCCTGATCAGGGTTTCCTGGTCTACAATGTCGCGGCCCTAAAAGACTGGGTGGCCTTTTGCGATAATAATCCCGTGCAGATCAATTATGCCAATTACGCCTTTATAGGGGTACCCGTCCCGGCCGGGTCGCACATTGTTTGGTTTGAATATCGACCATGGGCTAAGATGGCTGGGATGGGCCTCGTTTTGGCCACATTACTGGCCTGTTTCACCTGGTTCTTTCATCAGCATCGGTCGGGCTATGAAGATCACCCAGGTTCGCCCGAGACGGTTTGACCCTGACCTATGACAATCATTATTATCATGACTATATTTCCACTACCACCAAGTTCATGGTTCGTCCCGACTATCAGTAGTGTAAAGTTCTTTCTGTAATTTCCCCATTAGGATCTTTCTCCGTGGTGGATTCTTTGGTTGGTCTCCCTCCCCCCGGGGGGAGGGAGACCAATGGGATTGACAGAAGCGGGTCATATCGGTA
>JADFYA010000108.1 GCA_015233285.1 Deltaproteobacteria bacterium
CCCGTTGTTGTTCGCCTCCGGACAGCTCTCCCACTTTGTGCTTCAACCTATCCTTGAGTCCGACGTCAATGAGCCGCTGTTCTGCCAGGAGACCAGCTTCTTTCTTACTCATCCGGGCGATCAGGCCCGGTAGCATGACGTTTTCCAAGGCATTAAATTCCGGCAAAAGATGATGAAACTGAAAAACAAACCCGATTCGCCGGTTTCGGAACGAGGCTAAACGCAGTTGATTCAAGTTAAAGACATCTTCACCAGCCAACATCACCGTACCCGAGGTCGGTTGTTCCAATGTCCCGATAATATTTAACAGGGTCGATTTCCCCACCCCGGAGGCTCCGACAATGGCCATACTCGAAGCCCGGCTAAGGGTGAGATTAACCCCGGTGAGGACATCAATCCGGTTCTGATTCAGCACAAACGCCTTAGTCAGATCATTCACCTGAATCAACGACTCGTCCGCCGCGGTTCCCTGACGGGGTGCCGGAATCATGCTATTCATACCTGATAGCCTCAACGGGGTCAAGCCTGGAAGCTTGATAGGCCGGATAAATTGTGGCGATCAGGCAAATTATTATGGCCGAAAGGGAGATAACCGTGATGTCGGTCCACTGCATCTTAACGGCCAGCTTGTCAATGTAATATATATCACTGGGTAATTTGACAAACTGGTATTTTTCTAAAAGTGCGCATAGAAAAACCCCGCCGAATATCCCCAGCAGGGTTCCCACCACCCCGATAACCAGTCCTTCGATCATAAAAATCTTTTGGATGCTTTTCCCGGTGGCTCCCATCGACTTCAATACGGCGATATCCTTTGTCTTCTCCATAACGACCATGATTAAAGTGCTCACGATATTAAAAGCCGCCACCAGCACAATCAAAGTCAGAATAACGAACATGGTAAACTTTTCCAACTTGAGCGCCGAAAACAGGTTTCGGTTCATCCGCATCCAATCTTTGGTCCAATAAGGATAACCTAGTTTGTCCTTGATCTGCAAGGCAATTTGATCGGCTTTGAAATAATCGTCCACTCGCACTTCAATGCCTGTAACCTCATCGGGCATATTCAGAAAATCCTGAGCCTCTTTTATGCTTATATAGGCCAGTGAAGAGTCGTAATCATACATCCCGGAACTAAAAATTCCAATCACCTCGAACCGACGACTGCGCGGGGCTGAACCCAGAGGCGTGTCGACACCCCCCGGCGAGACTACCTTGATGAAGTCCTGGGCCTTCACGCTCAAATTCTTGGCCAGTTCCGATCCCAGGATAACTCCTGGGGTATCACTTTTTTTGAGCAGATCCGAAAGGTTGCCCTGACGCATATTTCGGCCCATACTGGTCGTTTCAGCAGCCGTGGCGGGATCGATGCCTCGTAATACAGCGCCGGAAATGGATGAATTGGACCGGAGGATAATCTGGGTATAGACAAAGGGCGTGGCCGCCTGGACGTGATCTATTTTATTTATAGTCTCAGTTAGTTGCCGGTAGTTGGTGATGCCGCCGTTATATTTCAGTACCACCACATGGGAATTCACCCCCATAATTTTTTCCTTCAGATCATTTTCAAACCCGCTCATGACCGATAAGACCACGATCAAGGCCATGACCCCAACCATCACCCCGGCGATGGAGATAATCGTAATTATAGAGATAAAGGTTTGTTTACGCCTCGCTTTGAGGTACCGTAAACCAATGAACGACTCATAATTCATGGGCGATATTTCTATGTTACATCTGTTATAGGTTCTAAGTCAATTTTTTTGTATAAAATTAAGGAGATGTCGACTCAGTGATTTTTGCCAGTTTCAACTTGGGTGCTTGTTCCTCATCAATGTCCAGTCATCTGAACCCGCAACCCGCAACAGCCTACTTTTGCCCCAAGCTTGTTTCAGGCCGCATATGAGGGAATAGAATGACATCCCGAATAGATGGGGAATCAGTCAGCAACATGACCAGCCGGTCGATCCCGATACCCTCACCCGCTGTCGGCGGCAACCCGTACTCCAAGGCCCGGATGTAGTCTTCATCCATTTGATGGGCCTCTTCATCTCCAGCCTTAAATTCTTCTAATTGGCCCTCAAATCGCCGGCGCTGGTCTTCCGGGTCATTAAGCTCCGAAAATCCATTGGCCATTTCCCGGCCCACCGCAAATAATTCGAACCGGTCGGTGATCTCGGGATTCTGTTCGTTTTTTCTGGCCAGAGGAGAAATCTCGGTCGGGTACCCGGTAATAAAAGTCGGATTAATCAATTTTGGCTCTACGGCCAGATCGAATATCTTGGCCAGAGTTTTGCCGTATCCTTCAGTCTCATTAATGGCCAAGGCCTGGTCTCGGGCATACCGGCGCAAGCCCGTCACGTCCATGAGCGCTTCCGGGGGGGCACCACCGATGGTTTGGACCGCTTCAAGCAGCGGAATTCTTTTCCATGGCGGGGTCAGGTCCACTTCCTTGCCCTGATAAGTAATGACCAGGCGTCCAATCACCTTTTGGGCCACCTGACAAACCAGGCCCTCGGTAAAGGACATCAGATCCTCATAAGTGGCGAAGGCCTGATAAAACTCCAACATAGTGAATTCCGGATTGTGCTGCAGGGATAATCCTTCATTTCGGAAGTTCCGGTTGAGTTCGTACACCCGGTGGAAGCCACCCACCACCAGCCGTTTTAGGTAAAGCTCCGGAGCGATTCGGAGGAACAACTCCATGCCCAGGGCATTGTGAAAGGTCTTAAAGGGCTTGGCCGTGGCTCCGCCGGGAATGGGCTGCATCATGGGTGTTTCAACTTCCAAGAATCCATGATCGTTCAGATAATTCCGAACCTCGGCGATGATCCGGTTACGGGTGACAAAGACATCCCGGACTTCTTTATTAACGATCAGATCCAGATAGCGCTGGCGGTAGCGGAGTTCTTTATCGGTCAGACCGTGGAATTTTTCCGGGAGGGGCAGGACGGATTTGACCAACAACTTTAATTCGCTGACCACGATGGTTAGTTCGCCGGTTTTGGTCTTGAACACCCGACCGGCCAACCCCACAATGTCACCGAGATCAAGTAATCTATACAGCTCAAAGGTCTGTTCCGGAACGTCGGTCTTTTTGATGTAGGCCTGGATCTGGCCGGTATCGTCTTGGATATGAAAGAATGAAGCTTTGCCAAAATCCCGCCGGGACATAATGCGTCCGGCCAGCTTTACGTGAAACGAAGATTCTTCTAATTCTTGACTGGTCTTGTCTCCAAAACCGGTGCACACCTCTACAGCCCGGTGCTGGGGTTTGAAATCGTTCGGGAACATATTCAGCCCCGCGCTTTTCAATATGTCGATTTTTTCTTTACGCCGGGCAGTCAGTTGGTTGTCTTCAGGCATGAGATACTCTTGTCTTTCGGGTTACGGGTTGCGAGTTTACCTTGATATTCCTTCGGTTCCACGGGCGAGGCTACAGAAAAATGCTGCAATTCTATTTAACAAGTTTTCATAAGTTCGGCCGGTTAATTAATAATGACGGCAAAACAATTCTCTTCAAAAAACATAACACGCAACTTGTATAACTGAGCATAATGTGCCTAGTTAGCCCTTCCGGTCGATTAAGTCAAGATAAAAGGAGGAGGGCAACCGATTCTCACCAGGATGGATCCGATTTCTTGAAGGAAGAAAATCTTAATTTTATAAACAGGCATAGGCATAATTTCTACTAAAATTATAAGGTTATCGTTCTCCCACCTGAACCGAGGCGAGGATAGTGCCTGTCCGATAGATAGTCAGATGGTTCTCACAAAATTTTGCTAGGTCTAAGACCTCCTGCGGTAGAGCGCTGATAACCCATAAATTCCTAAAAGTTCAAAGTCTTCATCGGTGAGCGCATCTAACACGGCGTGGGGCACGCCGAAAAAATGGAAACCATACTCTGGATCAGTCGCGACAAAATTGGCTACGTGTGAAAAATCATGAAACATACAATAACCACCAGGACCGAGCAAGGCAGGAATTCTTTTACACGCTTCATAAGTATGCTCGTAGCTATGGCTATGATCTACAAAGATGAATCCAAATTTTGCGTTGGCTGCTATCAAATCATCGCAGACTTCCAGAGCGTTCCCACATATGACCTTGGCTCGATTCGCAACGTTCAGCTTAACCAGATTTCTTTTGGTGTCTTCGGCCCTGATCGGGCTAATCTCCACTCCTATGATCCGGCCATTTTTGGATGCGCTCAAGGCCGTGGCCATTATAGATGTTGAAAGGCCAGCGTAACATCCTAATTCTAGGATGTCACCCTCACAATAATAAGCCATTTCGTAGAGTTTGAGGGCATCAGCCTTGACCAAATAACCCGGAATGTCGGCGGCCACGTTGGGGTCTCCCGCACTCACCCGTGACATATCCGCAAGTCGTCTATGGTATTCATCGATATATTGGTCAAATAAGTCGAACGTCGGTCGGTAAGTGGTTACGTGCTTTTGGGAGGTGGTCCCGGTAACGCTCTTATCTTCATTGGTTTGGTTGACATATTTGCAAATAACGTTTTTAAGAATCCATGCATCTCTATGCCGCCTCATGGCAAGGAATGAGTTATATTCCAACGACATCGCGTTAGAAGAATCCCAAGGGCCTTTTCGTATTAGAATGAGGTTGAACTTAGTTAGAACTGTGTTTACCATTCTACCTATTTCTTCCATGAACATAGTGTATACCGTTCTTTCGAAGTTATTGGTACTCGAGATGAAGGCGAATGGAGCGGTCATTTTCAGTTCATCGATCGGCCCGAATTGCTCTCCCAAATATTCCGCCACAGTTCGAGTCTAAGGACGGGCCGTATCTCTTTTAAGTGAAAACAATATGTTATAAATATCATTTAATTAGTAGAGCATAGTAACTGTTCCAAATTAATT
This sequence comes from Deltaproteobacteria bacterium, assembly GCA_015233285.1. Next base: position 4,890 of record JADFYA010000108.1, read on the forward strand.
TGTCAATTAAAACCAGTAAGAAATATGCATGTTCAGGTTTTGCTTTCGCCGAATATTTCTTTGGCCCTCAAAAACAGAAATGCGAAGGCCATCAATGGATTTCCTTCGCGTTTCTGAAGATCCGCCGTAAATTGGACCGGCCACGAAATAGTTCCGGACCATCTGCCGCCGGTCCTTGGCCGGGTCGGTCTAGAGTGGAATGTTCCCGTGCTTGCGGTGATGGGTGATGACCACTTTGTTTTTCAGCATCCGCAAGGCGGCAATGATCTTGGGCCGGGTGTATTCGGGTGAAATGACTTCGTCGATATATCCCAATTCGGCTGCAGTGTAAGGATTGGCAAAGGTCGCCCGGTAATCGGCGATAAGCTTCTCCCTTAAGGCTTCTCTTTCCTCTTCCGGGACGGCATTCAACTCTTTCCGCATAATGATGTTGACCGCTCCTTCCGGGCCCATAACCGCAACTTCGGCGGTGGGGTAGGCATAATTGATGTCTCCACCGTGATGCTTGGAGGACATGACGTCATATGCACCGCCATAAGCCTTCCGGGTGATAACCGTGATCTTGGGGACCGAGGCATCCACGTAAGCATAAATTATCTTGGAGCCGTGCTTAATAATGCCGCCGTGTTCCTGCGACACCCCCGGGAGGAATCCCGGCACGTCAACCAATGTAATTAAAGGGATGTTGAAACAATCGCAAGACCTGACAAACCTGGAACATTTCAGCGAGGCATTGATGTCGATACATCCGGCCAAAAAATTGGGCTGGTTGGCGACGAAGCCCACCGACATCCCGCCCATTCTGGCAAAGCCGACGACCATATTCCGGGCATAGTTTTTTTGGACCTCGAAGAAATGGCCGTGGTCAACTATCTTTCGGATAATTTCCTTAATATTGTAAGGCTTCTTGGCGTTGTCCGGCACTACGTCGCGCAGGCTCATATCGATCCGGTCAGCCGGGTCGCTGCAAGGGACGACGGCCGGTTTTTCATCGCTGTTCTGGGGGAAGTAGGCCAGCAGTTCCTTTGTCAGTTTAAGGGCATCCAGGTCGCTTTTAGCCGAGAAATGAGCCACTCCGCTGATGGCATTGTGGGTCATGGCTCCGCCCAGTTTTTCCGCTGAGACATCCTCGGAGGTGACCGCCTTAATCACCTGCGGACCGGTGATGAACATATGGGAAGTCTTATCGACCATAATAATAAAATCGGTGATGGCCGGAGAATAGACCGCCCCTCCCGCACAAGCCCCCATGATCACCGAAATCTGAGGGATAACCCCGGAGGTCATCACGTTCCGTTTAAAAATTTCACCATAACTACCCAGACTGATGACGCCTTCCTGGATGCGGGCCCCTCCCGAATCATTCAACCCGACTATGGGGCATTTGTTGTTAACAGCCAGGTCCATGACCTTGCAGACTTTTTCACCAAAGGGACCACTCAAGGAGCCGCCAAAAACAGTGGAATCGTGGGAAAAGACAAAAGTCATCCGGCCGTTAATGGTCCCATAACCGGTAACCACGCCATCACCTGGGATTTTGGTTTTTTCTGCGCCAAAATTGTAGCACCGGTGAACCACAAATTTATCTATTTCTTGAAATGAATCCTTGTCCATCAAGGCTTCGACGCGTTCACGGGCGGTTAATTTTCCTTTTTGGTGAAGACTGTCGATTCGTCCCTGGCCGCCGCCAAGTTCCGCTTCTTTGTTACGGCGGATGAGTTCGTCGAGCTTGTCTTGTAACGACATGGTGTTTCTCCTATCGGAAAGTTTCGGTTAGGGATTACTTCTTTTGAGGCCGGCGTTTAAAAAAAAGCCCCTAGCAATAGAGGCTTTCGTGTTTAATAAGTTGGACGCCGGTAATACAAAGCGTTTGCGGCTTGAGCCTGGAGACTGACGACCAACCGGGTTATTCAATAACCATTAATACGGCATCAGGATCGATGGAATCTCCGACCTTGACGTTCACTGCTTTAACCGTACCGTCCGACGGAGCAGCCAGGGGCATTTCCATTTTCATAGCTTCAATGATGATCACTTCGTCGTCTTCTTTGACGGAATCACCCACCTTGACCTTAAGGTCTATCACTTTTCCACTCATAGGGGCTAGAACTTCACTCACGATAAGAACCTCCTTTTCCAGTTTTAAGCTGCCTAAGCATCTTAAAGTTAAATCTAATTCGTTGAGGCAGAATGCCGGTTACCTTACAAGCCTAAAAACATATATAGGTTTCACGGATTTGTCAAGCGGAAAACACAATTTTTAAACAAGCTTTTAACTAGTCTAAAGATCAGGGCTATTATCCATCTTGGCAATATCTTCAAATCTAATATCCGCGCCCAGAACGCCGACGATTTCGTCTTCAGCATTCCGGACCGGACCTGAAACCGTGATGCACAGGGCTTTGGTGAAGCGGGAAGTATAGAAGTCTGAGACATGAATCCGGCCATCTTGCATTGGTTCAATGAACCAGGATCGATTTGATAAATCTTCACCCAATTGGAATGTCTCGTATTTAGCCCGGTCGTATATTTGAGTTATGTTCTTGGTGATTTTTATCCCATTCTGGTCGGTCAGGTAGATGAACTGAATAAACGGATTCTGTTCCAAGAATTTCTGCAGCATCGGCTCCTGGTGATTCGGGTCCATGGATCTGATCTCCGGTATTTCCAAAAGTTGTTCCACCAAGTGGGCCGCCTGGTCGCGGACCTTTTGCTTTAATAGATCAAACTCGGAGACAAAATGCTCCGGCAAGTACCTGCGGGATATATGTTCCATTTCTTCGTTGCTGATGGAGGTATTCCGCCCGTCTTCGTATTGCTGCATGATCCATTTGTAAATCTTATCGATGCCGGGATGCCGTTTATCCAGCTTTTGGTCGCCTGCCAGCTTTAATCGGGAATTGACCCAATGGGCTACCCCGGCCTTGCCCGAACTATTAGTGAGAATAATGGTGACCGGTTTGTTAAGTAGCTTTTCCGTATTGAAAATATTATATATTTCTTCGTTCTTGACCAATCCGTCGGCATGTATCCCGGCACTGGTGGCATTGAAATCATTTCCCACAAATGGATAGTTGGGTGGGATATGGTACCCCAGCACCTTGCTGAAATACTCGCCGATTTCTGTGATCACCGAAAGATCGACGTCTTCCGTCCGCCCGGTCAGGCCGAGATATTCGATCACCAGGGCCTCAATCGGCGTGTTGCCCGTTCGCTCGCCAAATCCCAGCAAAGTGCCGTTGACCCCGGAACAACCATAGAGCCAGGCCGTGGACGCATTTATCAGGGCCTTGTGAAAATCATTGTGCCCATGCCACTCCAGGAGCCGACCGGGAACCCCGGCGTCGTCAATCATGGCTCGAACCACCTTACAGACGCTCCGTGGCATGGCTGCACCGGGATAAGTCACGCCCAAGCCCAACGTGTCACACAGGCGGATCTTGATATCGATCCCGGATTCTTCCCGAAGTTTCATCAGTTCCAAGGCAAAGGGGACACAAAATCCAAAGATGCTGGCCCGGGTCACGTCTTCAAAGTGGCAGCGCGGGGCAATCCCCTTATTAAGCGCGGCCTTGACTATGGTCAGGTACTGGTCCATGATCTTTTTCCGGTCGGAGCCGAGCTTGAGAAATATGTGATAGTCCGACACGGAGGTCAGAATTCCGGTCTCCTTTAGCCCCATTTGTCTGACCAACTCCAGGTCTTCCACATTGGCCCGAATCCAGGCCGTCACGCTCGGGTAACGGTACCCCTTGGCCAGGCAGGCCTCCACCGCCTCCCGGTCTTTCCGGCTGTAAAGAAAAAACTCGGACTGTCGGATTAGTCCCCGCTGCCCACCCAGCCGGTGGAGCATCCCGAAAATATCCTCAATTTGCTTAACGGTATAAGGCGCCCGAGCCTGCTGACCATCCCGGAAGGTGGTGTCGGTGATCAGCAAAGTATCTGCGGGATTGATATCCACCAGCATAAAGTCAAAATCTATCTTGGGCACTTCATCATAGGGGAAAACCTCGCGCATCAAATTAGGTTCGGCCACGTTCTGAAGCTGGTGTTTCCAAAAATCAGAATGGCGGCGAGCCAGGACCCGTCTTCGATTATCCCACTTGGCCATGTCTTCGTTCCTCTTACGTGTTGCAAGTTGCGTGTTGCGGGTTACTGATTATACTTTAACCGGGTGTAATCGGTGCTCTTTTGCCTTGCTCTGTGTCCCTTCGCGGTGCATACAACCGCCCCGGGATGAAGGAGGGTGGCCCAGACAACTTGTTGTCTGGGTGGCGAAGCCACAAGAAGTCAAATTAGTCATGGTTCCTGATTCAGAAGAGCAAATTATGGCTGATATCAGGATAATATCATTAGATTATTGCTCAAGGCATTAACCCGTAACCAGTCGCGGACCCCGGCGGCGCCGGTGTTATTCATGGAAGAAACTCTTTGCCAAACGGCCAGAGAGGAGTATAAGAGCCCCAATACACTATTGCAGTCAAGGCCGATAGTTGCCTGGTGCTTTATCGCCCGTTAACCAGTCTGGTTCCGGAGGTTCTTGGTTGTTAAATTGGTGATTAGATCCCGTATAAGAGATTAAAGAAAAGAGCTAATCCGGGCTTTAGTGTATTTTTTTTCAACTCAGGAGGCCTTCCATGAATACACCCAAGAGTTCCCCCCGTCCCAAGAATCAAAAACAAGTCAAAGGGAAAGGTGTTGAGCCAATTTTGGTAATTAACCCCAATGCCGCAGGAATCGATATCGGCTCAGGTGAGCATTGGGTGGCTGTTTCCCCAGACCTTGATAAGAAGCCGGTTAGAAGGTTTGGCTGTTATACCGCTGACCTATGCGCCTTGGCGGCCTGGTTGAAGAAATGTGGGGTGCCCACCGTGGCCATGGAATCGACTGGTGTCTACTGGATACCCCTATTTCGAATTCCCGAAAGCCGAGGGTTTGAGGTTAAATTGGTTAACGCCGCTCATGTCAAAAAGGTCCCCGGCCGAAAAACGGATGTAAAGGACTGTCAGTGGCTGCAACAGCTCCACTCTTGTGGTTTGCTGCGGGGGTCATTACAACCG
>JADFYA010000109.1 GCA_015233285.1 Deltaproteobacteria bacterium
GAGGAAGCCGGAAAAGACGACCGGGACCAAGATTCTATCCCTTTGGTTTAAGGTCCCTGTTGCTGGTTGCTCGCAATTCGACCTGATACCGGATCGGATTGACGATTACTGGAGTCAACTTATGTCCAAGAAGAAGAAAAAGGCTGCCGGAAAGAAAAAGAAGCCGGCCAAGAAACCGACCTCGAATACCCAGGGACGGAGCTGGGCCGCTTCCGATCCGGAATTCGATGCCTTTATGGATTTGATGGACCAGCCGATGATGGACGACCTTGAACCACCCGAAGGTTTTCGGGAGGTAGGTCTGACAGTTGCCATCGGGGAGTTCGGTAAACCGATCATGGACCTGATCGACCCGAACGACCGGAAGGGGATCAATAAACTTATAGAGGTTGTGACGGCCATCTGGACGTATTCCATCCTCATCCAAGACCCGGATAATGAGTTGGATGCTGTTGCAGACGCAGGGCCTATCATAAAGATTATCAAGAAGCAGTTGAAGCTTGATCATGACCAGGCAACTGAATTGCTCGACATGATGCTCGATCGAAAGGAATACCTGTTCCCCTCGGATATCCAACCCGAATCCGGCTCGGTCTTGTTTCTAAGAAAAGAAGGCCCTATTCATATAGCTGAGTTTGACTATTCAAAAATAAATATCCTGAACAGCCCGGCCGCCCAGGCGGAACCGGATGCCAACCTGGTGTCGATGATAAACCAGATTGACCAGTACATTTATGACCAGGCCGAGTATGATGACTGGGAGTCTTACTTCGTCGACATGGGCACGGAATGCATCGGCCTTTTTTCTATTTGGGTTGAAGAAACCGGACTACTTGAATCTTATGATGAATTTGGTTCTTATGCGGTGTTGTTTCTATATTTCATATACCAGGATGAACATCCCGAAGAGGTTGTCTTCAAATCTGTGTCTCCGGCTCACTTGGAGGAATTTCTGTTTGGTTTCGTCTTACGTGAGGTAACGATCAAACCCGAACAATATGTCAATATCCCGCCGGCTTTGAAGCTGTTCTACCGGTTCTTATCCGAAAAAGGTTACCTGGATGATACCCAATCAAAATCCATAATCAAGTACATAGATGATTTGGAACCCGATTATCTGGACAAACTGAGAAGAAAATTCGGTTGAAAGGTACGTCACCCGGCTATTATGACTTGAACCTTTTATCCCGGACCGAGATCGGAGAACGCATGGATACCGGCTTTTCAAAAACCGAAGGACTGGCCGCAGATGTGGGACCGGTAATGCCGTCTGTCGGTCACCAAGATAGTCCTGACCAGGGGCGTCTGCCGGCCCGGGACGGGATTCGGCTCGGATACCATTGGCTGTGTCTCCTGGCCATATGCCTCGCCGGCGCATTGGTTTATGCCCAGACGCTCCACTATCCTTTTGTTTTCGATGATGATTACATTGTCCAGAACAACACCCACATCCGGATCAACCATCTCAGCCTTCAGGAACTTTCCAACGCCGCATTCAAGACCCCCGTCCCCAATCGGCCGTTGGAAGGTTTCACCTTATCCCTTAATTACTACTTCGGAAAATACGATGTTACCGGCTATCACTTGACCAACATCGCCATCCACCTGCTGGCTGGAATGCTGGTTTATTTTGTCTCATTCCTGACTTTCAGGCGGATGACGGAGATTCCGAACCAGGCTTTCCCTCCTCCCCACGGTTCCCGAATTCTGGTCATGTCATTAATCGCCGCCCTTATCTTCGTCACCCATCCGGTCCAGGTCCAGGCCGTGACTTACATCAGCCAACGCATGACCAGTCTGGCCACGATGCTGTATCTGTTGTCCCTACTGTGTTATATCGTCGGCCGCGAATCGGTCGTCGGGTGGCAACGAAGAACCTGGTGGGCGGGATGTCTAATTTTTGGGGCCCTGGCTTTCGGGTCAAAGGAGATCGCGGCCACTCTCCCGGTGGTGATCTTCATTTATGAGTGGTTTTTTTTTCAAAACTTGAGTTTCAATTGGCTCAAACGAAGTTTCAAATATTTGGCCATTCCGGTGGTTGTACTGGTGCTGCTGACCGTCATTTTTTCAGAGGGGAAGCTACTCCATAAATTTACGTCGGAGGCCTACCCGATCCTTTCTTGTCCCACACCTGCCTTTACGGCTTGGGAACGGGTGATGACGGAATGGCGGGTGGTTCTCTTCTACCTGAGCCTGCTTTTTTATCCACACCCGCAAAGACTCAATCTCCTCCATCCGATAACCGTGTCTCATTCTTTGTTCGATCCCATCACCACTTTTTTATCTCTTTTGGCTATCCTTGGATGTCTCGGCTTGGCGCTGGCCGCGGCCCGGCGGCATCGGTTGTTGTCATTTTGTATTCTATGGTATTTTATCAACTTAGTTATTGAATCTTCGGTCATTAAGCTGGAGTTTATCTATCAATACCGGCTTTACCTGCCCCTGGTCGCCCTGGCCGTATATTTGCCGTACCTGATCTACCGCCTGACCTTAAAAATGGTTGGAGTGGGAGTGATTATTTCCGGGGTGATTATTGTCGCCCTGGGCTTTAGCACTTACTCCCATAATCTGGTTTGGCGGGACAACGTCACCCTCTGGAGCGACGTCGTGTCCAAGAATCCGTTGAGTCACAATGGACACAGCGACTTGGGGGTCGCTCTAATAACACAGGGTAACATCCGGGAAGCTACCAGTCACCTTCGACAGGCCTTGCAGTTGAAGCCGGATTTTGCCAATGCCCACATTAACCTGGGTCTGATACTGGCTGAACAGGGCGATGAAAAAGCGGCAATTGAACACTATTCCAAAGCCTTAGACTCCAACCCGAGGCTTGCCAAGGCTCACTACAACCTGGGGGTGGTTTTAGCCAAGCAGGGAAAGGTTGAGGAATCTTTGAACCATTTTTATCAGGCAGTAAAATATGAGCCGGACAGTCCTTATACCCATTACAATCTGGCCCAGGCTCTGGCCGAGCAGGAAAAGACGGCTGAAGCCGGTAACCATTATGCTGAGGCTATCCGGTTGAACGAGGATTTTGCCGAAGCCCACAATGGCCTGGGGGCCATCTATGAGCGGCATGGACAGACGGCTAAGGCCATGGACCACTACTTAACAGCTCTGCGGATCGGACCCGATAATCCTTATACCAACTATAACCTGGGCCATCTCTTGGCCGAAAGCGGTCGGATGACTGAAGCCCTGGGTTACTTGTTCGAGGCGGTCCGGGCCAAGGCCGATTATGTGGAGGCCCAAAGCAAATTGGAAGACATTTTGGCGGATCCCCGGAGTACGGAAGAATGCATCAGATTTTTTGCTCAGGCAATCCAACTTGAACCGAATAATGCCGATGCCCACTATTTTTTGAGCCTGGCCCTGGTCAAATATGGAGATACCGACAGCGGGGCCGGGGAGGCCGGCGAGGCATTGCGCCTGAGACCCGGTTTTGCCGAAGCTCATAACAGCTTAGGCGCCGCTTTGCTTGGCCGCGGTGATATCGACGGAGCAGTCAAACAGTTTTCTGAGGCGGCCCGGATTAATCCCGAATACGCCGGGGCCTGGTATAACCTGGGCATGGCCCTGGCCGGCCGCGGTGATATCCAGGGAGCGGTCAATCACTACCTTGAAGCTATAAAGATCAAACCGGATTATGCCGAAGCGTATAATAACCTGGGCGCAGCTCTGGCCGGTCAAGGAAAAATAAAGGAAGCCGCGGCGTGTTTTTCCGCGGCGGTCAGGTTTAATCCCGACTATGCCATGGCCCATAATAACCTGGGGATGACGCTGATGGACCAGGGAAACGTCCCGGAAGCGGCTAAACAATTCTCCGAGGCTGTTCGGATCAATCCCGACTATCCCGAGGCCCTCTATAACCTTGGCCGGGCTTTGATGGCCCAGGGCCGGACCGATCAGGCCATCCGAAGATTTTCAGCGGCGCTCAAGCTAGTTCCGGATTTCCCCCAGGCCCGCCGCAGCCTGGAAGAGGCATTGAGGCAGCCTTGAATCCAATGCCTTAGCGAATACGACCGGTTGAGGTTTAACTTCTTGCCTTCCCGGCTGATGACGGGTAAAATTTGGAAAGATAGAACAGTGCCCCCAGAACGAGAGGAGCATCTTATGCTGAAGGATTTTACCCTGGAGTATTGTATTGATGATGGCTGGTATGTCGGCCGACTCAAGGAAGTCCCGGGAGTATTCAGCCAGGGAGAGACCATAGAGGAGCTGGAAAGGAACATTCGCGAGGTCTATCAACTTATGACGGATGAGGCCGGGTTCGCCCCCGGCGGTGAAGTCTACCAGAAGGAAATCCGGGTAGATGCGTGAATAGTCATCAATGGATCAGAGAGATGCGTGAAGGATTAGTATGGGGAAAAATCTGGAAGAGATAAAGGGCCTGCTGGCGGCCCATCGGAACGACCTGGAGATGCAACATAAGGTTAGGCGAATAGTGTCTTTGGGTCATTTGTTAGAGGTGAGGCAACGGATCAAAGTGATATAGATATCCTGGTTGAATTTGGTGAAGTTCCAGATTTATTTGAATTTATTGATGTTGGTGATTATCTGGAAAGCATTCTTCACCGTAAAGTCGACCTGGTTACCAAGGGCGCATTGAGGCCATTTTTGAAAGAAAAAATTCTTAACGAAGTTATTTATGTCTAACCGAAATTTTAGATCATTTCTGGAAGAAGATCCTTGCCTTTTGAAGACTTCCGGGCTTGGATCTGATAAGAAAGGCGCACTGAACTGAATGTCCGCATCAAGAAGCATGTTTAAGCCTTTTATCCTGGCCCTGATGGCTTTTCTTTGTCTTATGACTGCAGCTCCGGTTCAGGCCGAGCGGTTTAAGGTAAAGTTGGAGCGGGTCGGGTTCAATTTGTATCGAGACACCCTTTCCGGGCTGTATATTAAGACGCGTTTTTGTTTTGAAGTCTCCGTGGGTGAGCCGGCGATACTTCAATATGACCGTCCCTACGGCAATAACAAACTGCTTTTTGTAAACCGGACCACCTGTGATGTTGAAAAGGTAATACAGCTTAAAGATAAGTAACCGCTGCGCCCCACCGTTTACCGTCCTTCCAAGACCTGACGAATTAGTTTGGCCAGGACCATCATATCTATTGGTTTCAACAGAAATCCTCTCACCCCTAGGTCTCTGGCCCGGTCCTCATTGACTGCGTCGCTAAATCCAGTGCAAAGGATTATGGGAATATTGGGACGAAGGCCCAAGATCTCTCGGGCCAGTTTGTCCCCGGTCATATAGGGCATGGCCATATCGGTAATGATTAAGTCAAAATGCGCGGGTTGGGCCATGAACGCGCCTAGTGCGTCCACCCCGCTGGTTTCGGCTGTAACCTGGTAACCCAATCGTTCCAAGATCTTTTTGCCGGTGTCGAGCAACCCCGGTTCATCATCCACCAGCAGGATGGTCTCGGTCCCTCTGGGGATGGTTTCACTGTAGTTATCCGGTGATTCAGGTCGGTCTTGTATCGTCGGCAGCAGGATGTTAAAGGCTGACCCCTGCCCCGGTACGCTGTAGACGTTGATGGCTCCGCCATGATTATTGACTATGCCGTGGACGATGGCCAGGCCCATCCCGGTTCCCTTGCCCAGTTCCTTGGTGGTAAAGAACGGGTCAAAGATTCTCTCCAAGAGGGCGCTGTCCATGCCTTGTCCGGTATCACTTACGGTTAGTTTAAGATATTGTCCTGGTTGCAGGTTGATATATCTGGCTGCGGAATCTGCATCAAGGAATAACTCACATAGTTTTATGGATAAAATTCCACCGCTTTCCGGCATGGAATGGGCGGCGTTGGTGCACAGATTGATCAACACCTGATGGATTTGGGTGGGGTCACCCAATATATTCAATTCCTTGGCTGATATTTCTTGTTCAATAATGATGTTAGCCGGCAAGGAAGCCCGAATCAGCTTTATGCTCTCTCTCAAGATTGACGTAATTTCAAATGGTTTCTTCTCCTGCTCGGCTTGGCGGCTAATGGTCAGTATTTGTTTGACCAAATCTCTGGCTCTCTTCCCGGCCTTGAGTATTTCTTCTAAAAATGCCGGGTTTACTTCACCGGATTTGGCGTCATCCAGGGCCAGTTGGGTATATCCGAAGATGGACCCGAGAATATTATTGAAATCGTGGGCGATCCCTCCGGCCAGCGTGCCGATGGCTTCCATCTTTTGGGCCTGGCGCAGTTGCCTCTCGAGTTTCTTTCGATCTTTCTCCGCGCGCCTCCGGTCGGTAATGTCACGGGCCGCGGCGTAGATCAAGCCGGTCGAGTCTGGGGAAGACCGCCATTCTATCCACCGGTATGAACCGTCTTTGCAGCGATAACGGTTAACGAAGTCATAAATTTCTTCTTGGGCGGACAGCCTGTCCATCGCCCCGAGCGTGGATTCTATGTCCTCCGGATGAACAAAATCTAAAAACTTCCTTCCTTCCAGTTCTTCCCGGCTGTAGCCGAGGGATTTTTCCCAGGCGGGATTGACGCGTCGAAAGAATCCCTGGGTGTCTGCAATACAAAGCAAATCCACGATGAGAGAGAAAAACCGATCCAGCTCTTCGGTTTTGTTATGTAGGGCGATTTCCGCCAGTTTTCGGTCAGTGGTATCGCGAAAGACCAGGACGACACCCAGAAGAACTCCGTTTTCATCCAGGATGGGGGCGGCGCTATCGGCAATAATCATCTCCTTGCCGTTTTTGCCGATTAACACGGTATGGTTGGCCAATGTGATAATCCGGCAGCTTTTTAAGACCTTGCTCACCGGGTCTTCGCAAACTTCTCTGGTAATTTCATTGACGATATGGAAAACCTGGGTCAATGGCCGGCCAATCGACTCTTCCTCAGTCCAACCGGTCATGTTTTCCGCCACTCGATTAAGGACGGTCACATTACCCGCCAGGTCAGTCCCGATAACTCCATCGCCGATGGAATTCAAGGTAACGGCCAGTCGTTTCTTCTCCGCGGCCAGGGCCTGTTCCGCCTCTTTTTGGCTGGTGACATCCTCAAATATCCCCATGGCGCCGTAAAAAGCCCCGTCATCACAGGGGAGCTGCTGGAAAACAGCCCGGATCGGAGTCATTTTTCCGCTTGTGATGGAAAGGTAGTTCCCCTCGTAATACCCTGACTTGCCGGCCAAGGCATCCTTGACCGCTTGAAGCATGTGCTGATCTTGTATCTTTTCGAGAGCGTTGAACCCGATGATGCGTTCCCGTGGGACGCCCATGATATCGGCAAATTTTTGATTGGAGGCCAACTGGACGCCTTTATGGTCGAAATGCACGATGCCGATCGGGGCATGGTCAAAAAGCAATCGATATCTTTCTTCACTTTGGAGCAATGCGTCTTCTGCCTGCTTGCGGTCGGTGATATCGATGTACACGGCCTGGATGGAGATTTCCCCCCGATAGTCGGCCCGGCCGGCGAATACTTCCACCCACCTCACTGCGTCGTCTTTCCGCATAATTCGAAACTGATAATTGGGGATCAGTTTTCCGTCCGACCGACGATCGCGATAATATTGCCTGACCATCTCCCGATCATCCGGATGCACCAATTTCCACTTATCATCTCCGGAAAGAGACCGCGCTTCATCCGTCGTGTAACCAAAGATTTCAGTCCATTTGGGATTGACAAAGACGATCCGGGAAGGGTTGCCCTGAAAGATGGCGATGCCTTGAAGCGATTGTTCGCAGAGGATTCTGAAGCTTTCCTCCGCTCGTTTCCGTTCGACCATGGTGCCGAGTAATTTAGCCGAGTTGAGGAGACGGTCCTTGGCCACAGCGATGATAAACGGAGGGCGGGTTTCGTATCGCCGGGCCGCGGAGCGAAGTTCCTCCATATCGACGTTATACCTGGATGAGATTTCCCGTAACTTTTCGGGGTCTCTGGGTGGATCACCGTAGCCGAAGTTTATGGCACCGGCCACTTCCGTCCCGGCCCAGATCGGGACGCCATAAATACGAATCCCGCCCCGGCATTCGATATCCACGGGTTGCCCCGTTTCGATACAAACCTTGGCCGACTCGGTCCAGCACGATTCATGACAGTGCCACCGGCCGCTATTCAGGGCCTCCGCGTCGCCAACCGGGCCGCATAACCGCCGGGATGCTTGATCGAGCAACCGACACCATCCTGAAGAGACCGGGGATAAAGCATAATCACCGTTTTTTTCCATAATGGCTGACGAAGTGCCCAATAATTTTAGATAATCACTAACAGTTTCAAAAATGATATCTTTTCCCACCGCACCTGACAATAACCGGCTGGTGTTTAACTCATCCAGCCGGGCATAGGCTGGATCCAATTCTGAGGGTTTAGACTCAGGGGCGACATCTTTAGTCATGAGCCATTCAATCCGGCGGAGAGCGGTTAAGGATTGTCGGCGCCACCAGGTCAACACCCACATGTTGCCCATAACTATGATCATCAGGGTGAATCCCGTCATCCACCAGGCCCGTTCCCGAATCGCGGCGTACGCTTCCGCCTGATCCATTTTGGCCACCATGAACCAGGGAGAGTCAGGGACCCGCCGTAATGCGGCCAGGACCGGCACCCCTCGATAATCAATCCCTTCCACGGCTCCTTCAATGCCCCGGACGACCATGGCCGCCGGGAGTTGCTCTTCAGTTGCGGGGAGCTTTAAATTAAGGGCGACGTTCTTCCTGAATCTCAATTCATTTAAGTAGACAACATTTTCACCCTGGCGGCTGATGAGCTGCGTTTCCGCCGTATTAGAAGGAGTGGGCCATGACTGGATGAGAGGATAAAGAAACAAGGCGGGATCGATCCGGAACAGCAGCACCCCGACTATCCGGCTGCCGGCTTCATCTGTAACCGTTAACGGGGACAGAAGATCAATAAAAATCTTTTGATCAGGCCCGTGTTTAATCCGTTGGAGAGGAGAAAAAACAGCGTTGCCACTTTTAAATACTTCCGAGATTAACTTCAACGATAAGTCACCCACGGGCTCATTGTCCGGCCTGCTGGAAAGCCGGATTGCTTGTTTGGGATCAATAACATAAATATTATGATAACGATAGGTCTGTTGCACAATGTTCAGCCGCCGGAGTAAACGGGACCGGTTTTCGTCTAGGGGAGCCCCATCCAGCAACCAATGTTCCACAGCCAGGGCCAAAAAAGAATCCTTTCCAGCCACGACGGCGTCATCTTTTTTTTCCGAACGCCAACCGGCAATCTGGGCCACTTTAAGATCAGCCACCGCCGTCAGCTCTTTATGGATATATTTTTTAATTGATTTCTTCTGATATAGGAAGACTAGATACCCGGCCCCGCCGATGACCAAAGTCAACAGAAGAAGCAATGGGATGGCCGCCCCAAAGAAACTCTTGGATACCGACCCCGGCGACTTGACCTGGTTATTTTTCATTTTCAATCTCCAAGTTGTCCCATGGCAAGTTAATATAATCTTGGTCTGGTCAAGCGAAAAAGGATCTAACCTGGTGCTGGCCGCGATGGAGCCTGATTACGGGACAAGATCTTATTGCGGTAGATTAACGATCTTTTAATTATGGATGGATGAAAACCTTGGCCATGAACAGACAATTCATTTCAAAGCAGCCGGGATCATCAGTCGGCAGTCAGGGATAATCCCTTTTCAAAATTATTTTTTGAATTATCTTGGCTGGCAATTGTAATTTCTGTGACTTCATCATAATTTTTTCTTAGAACATTAACGACATTCCCGTCTATGAGACCATTATTACACATATTCTCCATGACCGACAGAACTTTAAGTTTTTTCATTCTCTTTCTATAGGGCCGATCTTCCGCCAGGGCGATGAAAATATCGGCGATCGCGACTATCCTGGAGCCGAGGTCGATCCGCCCGGCATCCAGATGGAAAGGATAACCGGACCCATCGAGCTTCTCATGATGAAATCCGGCCCATTCAGCGATCTGGTGACTAAAGC
>JADFYA010000010.1:0-11911 GCA_015233285.1 Deltaproteobacteria bacterium
CACCATCCCCGAAGCAAATAAAAAAACTAAGGTCCCGTCCCTCACGTTAGCTTCGAGTGTCCGGTTTGGATCGGAGGCCCGAAAATTTCGTCGCCGTTTTTTCCCAACCGCGACTCAAGCCGATTGGAATGACTGGCACTGGCAGATCCAGCACCGGATTACCGGATTGGCCCAGTTGTCTCGTATCATTCGGTTATCCCCAGAGGAGCGGGCGGCTATGGATGGCTCCGGGCAAAGGCTGTCGCTTAACATTACGCCGCAATATCTCAGCCTGGTGGACCCGGATGATCCTGATCAGCCCATTCGCCGTTGTGTCGTCCCGGTGGTCAACGAACATATTGCGGGCCCCGGTGAATCAGATGATCCTTTGAGCGAGGAACGCGATCTGGTTGCCCCGGGATTGGTCCACCGTTATCCTGACCGTGTCCTTTTCCTGGTTACCGGCTTTTGCTCGACCAACTGCCGTTATTGTACCCGCTCGCGACTGGTTGGCCATGAACATGGAACCTCCCGTTACAGCCGGCGGAACCTGGAGAAAGCCTTGGATTACATCGCCGCCACACCTACGGTTCGCGATGTCTTGATTTCGGGCGGTGATCCCCTAACCTTGAGCGATGAACGCCTGGAATGGATCTTAGCCGGGCTGCGACGTATTCGGCATGTAGAAATAATTCGCATTGGGACGAAGGTCCCGGTGGTTCTCCCGCAGCGGATAACCTCAGACCTGGTCAAGATGCTGAAACGGTATCATCCACTCTTTATGAGTATCCATTTTACTCACCCCGAAGAACTGACCCCGGAGACCGGCCGCGCCTGTGAACGGCTGGCTGACGCGGGCATCCCTCTGGGCAGCCAAACTGTTTTGCTGGCGGGGATTAACGATAATGTCGCGACCATGAAAGATCTGGTTCATGCCTTGTTGAAAGTGCGGGTCAGGCCATACTATCTTTATCAGTGTGACCCCATCACCGGATCAGCTCATTTTCGAACGCCCGTATCTCGAGGGCTGGAAATAATTCAGGGTTTGCGCGGCTACACCTCAGGCTACGCCATTCCAAATTACGTCATTGACGCGCCGGGCGGAGGAGGCAAGATTCCCCTATGTCCGGATGCCGTAACCGGTCAAGATGGTTGCAATCTGGCCTTGCGAAACTACGTCGGTCAGACTTATTATTATCCGGACACGGCCGGCCGGGTCGCATCTGAAATGATTTGACGGCCAAATACATCAATATTCTTTTGAAATAAAATCAAAGGGCAGGGACCGGCTGAGCTACTGCCCTCGTTTATTTGTCAGGCAGGTGAAAACGAACCGGTTGGCTTTCAAACCCGGATTTGTCTCTGTCGAATCGTCCGATGTCGCGTGGGGTCTTGACGGGGTAAGGCATTTCAACCAGGGCGGGGAGAGGTTTTGATGAATGTCGGACTGACTTATGATCTTCGCCGGGACTACCTGGCCATGGGGTTTGACGAGGAGGAGGTGGCCGAATTCGATAACCCCGGCACTGTTGATGGACTGGAGCAGGCCCTTCAAGATTTGGGGTACCAGACGGATCGGATCGGCCATCTGCGCGGGTTGGTCGGGAGATTGGCTGCAGGTGACCGGTGGGATATGGTTTTTAACATTGCCGAAGGATTGGGCGGGTTCGGTCGTGAGTCCCAGATTCCGGCTTTGCTGGAGGCTTACGGGATTCCATACACATTCTCCGACCCCCTGACTCTGGCCGTAACTCTCCATAAAGGCATGGCCAAACATATCGTCCGGGACCTGGGTATACCCACGCCTGATTTTGCAGTCGTGGATTCGGAGGCTGATCTTGACTCTGTTCATTTGCCGTTCCCTCTATTTGCCAAACCCGTGGCCGAAGGCTCCGGGAAAGGGATCTCGACAGCCTCCCGGATAGATAATTATCAGGCTCTGGCCGATACTTGCCGCTCTCTCCTGGCCAGGCATAAGCAGCCGGTACTGGTTGAGACTTTTCTTCCCGGCCGGGAATTTACCGTCGGGGTGACTGGTCAGGGGAAAACGGCTCAGGTTATCGGGGTAATGGAGATTATTCTGCTTGACACGGCTGAACCCGGCGCTTATTCTTACTACAATAAGGAACATAGCAAAGATGATCAAGGCGGCTGGGTGGTAACCTGCAAATCGGTTGATGATGATCAGGCCCGGGAAGCGGGGCGAGTGGCCCTGGCTGCCTGGACAGGACTGGGGTGCCGGGATGCCGGGCGGGTGGATCTGCGGGCCGATGTGCAGGGGCGGCCAAACTTTATCGAGGTCAATCCTTTGGCCGGCCTTAATCCTGACCATTCCGACTTGCCCATCCTCTGCCGGTTGGCCGGCCGGAGCTACCTGAGCCTGATCGCCGGCATCATGGACTCGGCCTTGACTCGGGCTGGGGTGAGAACCCAATACCGTTGAAAAAATAAACAGCTTGACCATCTTCGGATGTGATAAGATTCCTTGCTTTGCTCGGAATGACAAATTTACATCGTCCGTTCGTGTGGTCCACTTTTTTGTCATTTCGAGCGAAGCGAAAAATCTTAATGTCGCATACTTACTTCAACCTCAGGTTAATGCAGGCTGTTTTTTGATATGGATAACCCCGGAGCCAGGTCCATGATTAAGGTTGTCGTGCTGCACGATCAGACCCTTGACGGGGCGGCTCCCGACTTGGCTGATAATCTCCATCAGGCCGTGGAAATATCCGAGGCCCTAACCCGGTTGGGATACCGGACCGAGAGACTGGCGTTTGGCCGGCGGTTGGCCCATACTGCTCAAGCCTTGCAGCAGCTCCGTCCCGATGTGGTGTTTAATCTGGTCGAATCGCCCCGCGGCCTGGGCCGGCTGGTTCACGCCGCACCGGCCCTACTCCACAGGTTGGGCCTAGCCTATACCGGATCCGACGCCAGGGCGATCCTGCTCACCTCCAATAAGCTCCAGGCCAAGAAAAAGATGCATCAGGCCGGGCTCCCGGTTCCCCCGTGGATTACCGAGCCGGAGTCAGCTACGGTTAGGCCGACCGCGGCCGGGTACATCATAAAATCCGTCTGGGAGCACGCCTCCATCGGGCTTGACGAAAGCTCCATCTGGATAAACGGGAAAGCCGAAGGGTTGGATCGTGAGATGGCCGGCAAACGGGATTTGCTGAAGGGAGATTGCTTTGCCGAGGAATACATTGACGGGCGGGAATTCAATATATCGCTACTGGCCGGGGACGAGGGGCCGGAAGTGTTGCCGCCGGCGGAAATCGTCTTTGACGGATATCGTCCGGGTCAGGCCCGAATCGTAGGCTATTCCGCTAAATGGCTGCCGGAAACATTTGAATACAACCATACTAACCGGCGGTATGAGTTCCCGGCCGCTGATTCTGGCTTGCTGGCGGAATTAAATCAACTGTCTCTTACGTGCTGGTCGCTTTTCCAGATCCGTGGTTGGGCCAGGGTTGATTATAGAGTGGACGCGGCCGGCTGCCCGTGGATTTTAGAGGTCAACACTAACCCCTGTCTTTCCTCTGACGCCGGTTTCATGGCTGCCGCGAGTCGAGCCGGGCTGGACATGGGCGCGGTGGTGGCCAGGATTATGATGGACCTGAATTAAGAAGGGCGGCGCCTGTGATCATGACCGAGACCCTGAATGGCGACGGATTTAGATGGAGAGATGTGGTCAAGCCAGGTGATCCCGAAAAAGTCCGAACTCTATGCCGATCGTCAGGGCTGTTTACCCCGGAAGAAGTGCAGGTGGCCGGTGAGCTGGTTGAAGAGCATCTGTTGAAAGGCCCGGTCTGTGGCTACCACTTTATCTTCGTAGAACAAAGGGACATCATGGTCGGCTATGTTTGTTTTGGGCCCACCCCCCTTACTGTGGCCAGCTATGATATGTACTGGATCGCAGTCGAGCAGCAGCACCGGTTTCACGGCATCGGTCATGAGATACTGGTCAGGTGCGAACAACTGATCCACCTCAAGGGCGGCCGCCGGATATATGTGGAGACCTCTTCGCTTCCGTCATATTTGCCCACGCGGAGTTTCTATGAAAAGAATGGCTATAGTTGCGAAGCGTTGCTCAGGGATTTTTACGAGCCGGACAATCATAAGATAATTTTCGTCAAGGTCATGGAACCATAAGGATGATGAGAGATTTTATTTAGTTAGCGGTAATTGACCGGCGGCCTAACTTTTTTGTTGACTTTGGAACCGATTTGCCTTAAAAATATCTTTTTAGCCCCGCATACCAAACCAGCTTGACGTGGAGAGATGACCGAGAGGCCGAAGGTGCTCGCCTGCTAAGTGAGTGAATGGTTAACGCTGTTCCGAGGGTTCGAATCCCTCTCTCTCCGCCACATCAGCACATAAATCCTGCTAATCCCGACCTCCGACCGCATACAAATCCCCAATCTGATGATAAATCAGTGATGACACCACTGACGGATTAATGTAACGGCCCTTGAAATAAATGGGCCCCGTTCTGTCTGTCCCCGAAGATGAAATGCCCCCGAAAAGTGCATCGGCCCGCCAAAGCTCATCCCCCGGCAATCCTTTCTAAGCCCGTAATTTCGCCGGCCTGATAGAGGACCCGTATAGGTGCTCCGTTCTTGTAATAAAGCCATCCCTTTCTGAGATCAAAGAACAACTATATGTATTTTAGTATTAAATAGTGTGTATATCCAACCTATATTTTTTTAATTGGAATTGCGCCTATAAAATTGACTCAGCCTTTTGGTTGATGTTATAGATGATCAAATACCGCCCAGAAAGTTATTGATAATCTCTTTTAAGCGAATGGAGGAAGTTGATGAATCAACGAAGTTATCGGCACAAACTTACCCTGGGGAGCATGGTGTTTCTTTGCCTGCTGGTTCTGGTCATGGCGCCGCAAATGGTTTTAGGCCAAATACCGGGACAGAAATGCGCTGCGGACCTAACCTCGGATAATAAACTAACGGTGCATAACGTCGCCGTCTATGACGCGGTCAAGTATGAAGCAAAACATTATTCCGTGGTATTTAACCTGTATTATAATGAGTCCAAACAAAATTTCGCGGCCAAGGTCATCTCCATTCAAGAATTGCCCCCATCGGCTTACGATGAATTCAAACCCAGTTACACCTTGCACCTGGTGAGCGATCCCCAGGTAAACGTTTATGCTAGCTTGATGGTGCCCAAAATTTGCTCTGCCGACGGCACCAATTTTATGGCGATTTTTCAAATTCCATATCCGGTCGGGCCCACCCAGGGAGTAGAGCTCTTTGATAGTTTTGCCCAAAAAAACGCGGCGGATAACCCCGAGTGGGACTTAGTCGAGGCTGATTTGCATTATTCGTCTACCGGCGATCCCGTCAGGAAAGGCCCCTACCTGATTTACAATGGGAAAAACACTGCCATGACGGTAACCTGGCAAACTGCGGCGACCCCCAAAAAGGCGACGATTCAGTGGGGCCCGACCGCCTCTTACGGCTCCGGTCCGATTGAGGTCAAGGAAAGCGGCAACGGCGAAGATCAACATCAGTTCTTTTATCCCATCACCGGCTTAACCCCCGGGGCTCAGGTTTACTATCGCGTCACGGTGGATAACTTCAATTATGACCGGGTGTTTACGGCTGGTCCACCGGACGGCGCCACGGATCTGTCCTTCTATTCCTATGGGGATAGCCGCTCCCTGGTCGGACAACGGGGTGTGGCCCTTAATCAGGTCAACGGGGCGCTGCTGAATGACATGGCCAAACTCCCCAGTACCCGTCAAACCATGCTGGTCCATTCCGGAGACTACGCCCTGATTGGGACGTGGGAAGATATCTGGGATTGGGATTTGTTTGGCCCGTCCAAAACCAACACTGAAACCGTATTGGGTAAAATCCCCTGGCTGACCGTATTGGGCAACCATGAAGGCTATATGGGCCCGGACTTGTTTGTGGATGTACCCCATTTCGGGGATGTGTTTAGAAAATATTTTCCTTACGACCGATACCTGGACCCCAAGCATTTCTATTACTCCACCGATTACGGCCCCGGCCATTTTGCCATAGTGGATACCTGGACCTACGACCCATCCATCTGGAATTCGGGGAATCCGAGGATCGATGCCGCCCAGTTGGATTGGTTAAAACAAGATCTGCAAGCCTCCTCCAAGCCGTGGAAGATCGTCTCCCTCCACTACCCCATTTGGGATTGCCAGACCGATAACCAAGAAATACAAATTGAATTATGCCCGATTATCGAAAAATCCGGCGTCAAATTGGTTATCCAGGGCCATAATCACTACTATTGCCGGTCCGAGGTTAACGGCGTGACCTACTTAACCCTCGGCGGCGGCGGTGCGGAACTTGACAACCCCACCCCCGTCCGTCCTCTTAGTTATGTCAAGGCCTATAAGTCGGCCCATCATTTCGCCCGATGCGATATCAAAGGCGATACCATGGCGGTGACGGTTATTGACGATACAGGAGCCGTCATCGACAGCTTCACGATCAAAAAATAACGACGGCCCATCTATCCCCGCCCCGGCACCAATGGGGCGGGCCCCCCTGGAGAAAGCCCAACCCGGAGAAAAAACGAAAGAACGCAGAGTGTAAAAGAATTACTTCGGGTCCGCTCTTTTCTCTCAAATAGTTTTCATGGTCAGGACCTTGAGTTAGATTTTTTGACTAAAATCGAAGGAGAACATGATGGGCCATCGCTGACTGGTTAAAATCACATGCAATTTCCTGAGTTGTCTGCTGACGCTGGTGCTGCTGACCGGGTTCCCGTTCGGCGTCAAGGCCGACCCCGGACCGGGTCAAGATGATCGCGCTGCCCTCCCTTGCTCGGCCACCCTGTGGTCGGATCTGGAGCTAACCGTGCCCATCATCAATAGCGATCGCACGGCTCCTTATTACGCGGCTAAGTTCCAGTATAGTAATTCGGCATCCGGCAAAATGATGCTTTTGCTGAATGACTATAAGGTGATTCAAGATCCATCCGGATATAGCTGTGAACAGGCCACGATAACTTTGTACGGTACGGAAGAAGCGAATATTTTAGCTATATATTTTCCCGATATCGTTTATAACAACACGTCCTACTGGGCCCTGGCCGGGCAGATACCAACCACTGACGGGAAGGCCTGGTTCGAAATCCAGCCCGCCTTGCCCAATCCCGACCCGGCCAACATCATGGCTAAGCCGCCGTATCTGCTCTACTCCGGTGATAACACCGGCATGACGGTGATGTGGCAAACTACCTCCACCCCGTCTAGGGCGACCATTGAGTGGGGCAGCACCACCACCTATGGAAATGGCCCCATTACGGTCACGGAAAGCGGCAGCGGGGCCGACCAGCACCAGTTTTCATACGCCATCAGCAAGTTGTCACCCAACTCCTTGACCTATTACCGGGTAACGGTTGACGGCAAAATCTTTACCGGTTCCCTCCGGACGGCGCCGGCCGATTCTGCCACGACGTTGAGCTTTTATACTTACGGCGACACCCGGACGCAGCCTAATGTTCTAGACAGCGTCTGCGCCCAGATAATGCAGGATATGAATAATAATCCCGCCGAGCGGCAAACCTTCAACATCAACAACGGTGATTACGTCACTTACGGGTTAAGCGAGACCGTGTGGAACCGGGAAATGTTCAATCCGATTTATGTAAACTCGATGGCCAAAATGGCTTCCATGCCCATGATGGGCGCCTTGGGTAACCACGAAGGTTATCATCAAGGCGATTTTATCCTGGACACCCAAAACATCGGCGCCCTGTACCGCAAATACTGGCCGTATAAATTTTATCAGACGCCTCGGCGCTATTATTACTCTTTCGATTATGGTCCGGCCCATATCGCCGTCATCGACACCTGGTCCTATCCCGACCAGGCAGTGGATGCGGCCCAGTTGACCTGGCTGGACAATGATCTGAAAAACAGCACCAAGCTGTGGAAGATCGTGGCGCTTCATACGCCTCTCTGGGACTGCAAAGCCAATACGCCGGCGTTGCAAACGGCCTTTGTCCCTATTTTGGAAAAAAACGGCGTCAAGCTGGTCGTCCAGGGACACGCCCACTATTATTCCAACCTGAAGGTCAACGGCATCACTTACTTGACCGTGGGCGGCGGCGGCGCGCCTTTAGTGCCTGTCACCCCCTATGATCCCAATGCGGTGCCCTATATCATTAAAGCCGTGTCGACATATCATTTCGCCCGGATGGACATCGACGGCAACACCACGACGGTTACGGTCATCAAGAACGACGGATCAGTCATCGACACCGTCACCGTCAATAAGTAATCCATCATAATTTGAGAAGCTATCAACACAAAACCCCGTTCTCGGATAGGAGGACGGGGTTTTTTACGGCAATTTAATTTTGGATCCGGTTATCCTATCTGATACAGGGCAGTAATCTGAGCCGTCTGGCCACGTCGTTTTTAGCCTTGCCTTCCAGGTCTTTCCGGAACAAGTTGATGAGGATTTTAACGGAGGGCGGTCACTTTAAGTAGATATCATGTTTGCCGCAGCCAATCAGAACATACCTGGTTGGTTCTATTAAAAAGAATAGGCGATAGTCTCTGTTGATTCTCGCCTCGAAAATATTGCTCATCCCCTCTATGATTTCGCTTTTGACTTTTTTTACCCGGAGCGAAGGGTGACGTATGTCGGCGGCCAAAAGCCTTAAAGCTTTTTCCGTTCTCCGCTTGATTTCTCCCGGAAGCCCGGCAAAATCATCTTTGAATCTAGATGTCGGGGATATTATCATGAGTTCAAGTAGGTTATTAGATCATCCACCTGATCGAAGGACTTAACTTTGCCTTTTTTGTAATCTTGAATCCCCTTGGCTAGTTGCTCTTTTCCATAATCAGTTAATCTGCCTTCCTCGACCCCGGCCGCCTTGGGGCGGATGATGATCTCCGATTCTTTCACTTCCACGTCCAAAAGATCACCTACTTTAAGGGCTAGCTTGTCCCTTGTCTCTTTCGGCAAGGTTATTTGGCCGCGACGTAAGACCTTGGCTAAGGCCATGGTTGAACCTCTTTACCAGGTTGAGCATCTATATTGTGTTTGTATGGTTCCAGGTACAGTATGGGTTAAAATTTCGAACGAAATAAAAAAAATGGCGTCCTCCGGTCACGTCGAGTTTTTAAACTTTAACCCAACCGCTTCGGGGCCTATAGGGAAGATTACTTCCTCACTTAAATAATAACAAAAAATATCCCCAATGAAAAGGTTCTTTTGGCAGGGCAGACGGATGAAAAAGTACATTGAGCAAAAACAGGGTGTTGCAAGAGTCGGAGACCCAAAAGAGCTCTGACGGGGCTAATCGTTAAAGTCAACACAAACGAAGCCACCCCCTGGGCAGATGGCGTCCTTTCGTAACCACATTGGGCCAAAGCTACTCCGGCGTCCTCTGCCGGGCCGAGGCCGGGGGTGCTCGCAGGCGGTCCAAATTTTCCCGCACAATGACCGTCGTGGGATGCTCCGGTAGGCAGATTGTTGTTCACTCACTGGGAAGTCAGATGCCGGTGTGGGCTATGGGGAATGCAAAATGCGATGGGGGCCGACCTTGCGCAAGACTTACATATCTTCTTCAATTTGGAAGGTAAACCGATAGCCCGCGCTAATCCGGCCTTCCCAAATTTCCTCCCGGCTCTGCATCTTTTTCAGGTTCAAAGATGGATGCCGGGGATTTTGTAAAAGTAATTCAAGCTGCTTGTCTATCTGTTCCTGGATGGAATGAGGTAACTTTTGATAGCCACGGACAAAGGATTTAAGGGGTTTGAGTCTCATTCCTTAAATTCTTTTAAGGCCTTAATGCAATCTTTGGCTTTATCGAAAGGACCGATGAAATTCCCCTCAGCCAGGTCGCGATCCGCCTCTGCTTCTCCGGCTTGCCATTCGGGAGTCCAGAAATAGGCCTGATCATTGGGAATCATTTCGGTTTTCTGCAAAATAATATGCCCGTTTTCTTCCTTCATCTCGACTGAATCACCTTCGGCAATGCCCAGCTTCTTGCGCAGTTCACGAGGTAATGTGACTTGATAGTGACGAGTGACTTTGACTACCGGCATGACTGGCCTCCTCCGGTCCATGGTTCCACATTAGCGAGTTACTCATCTATCATAATAACAAAAAATATCCCCAATGAAAAGGTTCTTTTGGCAGGGCAGACGGATGAAAGAGTACATTGAGCAAAAACATCGTCTTGCAAGAGTCGGAGACCCAAAAGAGCTCTGACGGGGCGAATCGTTAAAGTCAACACAAACGAAGCCACCTCCAGGGTAGATGGCGTCCTTTCATAACCACATTGGGCCAAAGCTACTCCGGCGTCCTCTGCCGGGCCGAGGCCGGGGATCCTCGCAGGCGGTCCAAATTTTCCCGCAAAATCACCGTCGTGGGATGCTCCGGACCCAAGGCTTGAATCAAAGAGTCTTGTATCTCCTCATCTGCGCAAATCAGCCAATCTGCGGATTGAATCATGCTCTTGAGACTAATCGCTTAGCCCACTCATCGGACTCAGGTTAGGGCAAGACAAATCCGGCCTAAGGGTCACCGGAGTGTCACCCAAAGGCCGGATGTCTGGAATTTGCCGTGAAAAAATATTGATTATGACTATAACTGATGGTCGTTATTCTATTTGCCCAGTAAAGTCATCAGGTTTGAAGGCACCGAGTTGGCCTGGGCCAAAATTGAGGTTCCGGATTGCAGCATCATCTGGTTCTTGGTTAATTGAGTGACGGTCGCAGCCATGTCCGTGTCCCGGATGTTGGAGTCGGCTTCAGTCGTATTTTGTCCCTGGGTCATCAAGTTAGTCGCAGTGAACTGAAGGCGGTCCATGGCGGCGCCCAATTTTGCCCGCTGGGCGCTGATGAAGTTGATGGCTTTGTCAAACATGTCTGCGGCTTGCTGGGAAGTATTCTGATCGATCACCGAAGCCTGATCTATACCCAGAGCGCCGGTACTAACGTCGGCGATTTGTGTTTGCAGGGAATTACTCCCCCCGGCTCCGATCTGCATGTTGATGTGGGAATCCGTGACTTTCAACAGCAAGGATTTATCATTAGAATCGGCCTTGAAGTCAAAACTGCCGGTGGCATCATTCCAGCTAGTCAGCGTATCCACAGTCGGTTGGAGCTTAATCTGCATCCCCGGGATGATGTCGGTTAAATCAGGAGTAGACGTCCTGACACTGTAAAGAGTCTGGTTGGTATGATTATCCCGCACTTCAATGTAGTACGGGTCGGGATTGGCTGGGTCTAAACCGGTTCTGACCGTGTTGAATCCGAAGGCTTTCAGGACGTCGTCATCTCCGGTGATGGAAATCTGGCCTTGGGCGCCGGTCCAGGGAGACCGAACGAGCAGCGTACCATTGACCGCCGCATCACCTTCACCGCGGTTGAAGGTTCCTTCTGCCGTACTCGAGATGTAGTCGGCCACGTGGCTATAAACCGTGTCCGTCGAGGAACCGTTGACCGTCATGCCTAAACCGCCCTGGCTTTGGGATGTCGTAATGGCCGAAGCGATCATGTTTTGTATCTCATCAATGGTTGTGGACTGATCGAAGTTGATGGTTTTGGTCCGGCCGTTGGCGTAGATATTTAATTGTCTGCTCTGATTCACCACATTTTGGAACTGACTAATCTTACCCAGGGTGGTCGAGCTATTAGCGACTGTTTCAGTGGTTCCTGCTTGATGGTTTTCAATCACCAGGCTCCCGGCATTGCCCGCTGTTGCTGCGGCGCTTCCAAATCCCCATTGCACACCCAACCCATTCAGCGTCCGGTCGGAAGAAATAGTCGATTGACCGGATACGTTCCAGGCCGCCGCGTTGCCGGATAGTCCTCGTCGGTTGTAGATATTAGTGGTCAGACTGGACGAGTCCGTACCATTAAAGATAACCAGGGCGGTGCCGGCATCATTTCCTTGGCTGTGTGTGTTCT
>JADFYA010000010.1:11929-23373 GCA_015233285.1 Deltaproteobacteria bacterium
TCCCGGAGACCGGCTTTCTTGAGAATTCTTTCACCACGTCGTGGAGTTGGATGTTTGAATTGTAACCTAAAGTTCGGCTCATCAAATGAAATTGATTGGCCTGGTCATCGTAAACGACATTGACCAGATTCGCGTCCGAGCCGTCACTCTGGGTAATGGCCTTATTCATGGCCTGCTCCAGATCGCCCGCCAATTTTACCTTGTCCGCCGTGGTGTTGGCATAATTGGCATTCGGCATGATCGCGGTATATGTACTTGTTGAGTCATTGAGTGAAAAAACCAGCCGGTTGTTGCCGTCGCCAGCCGTTTTAACGGCTGAGATGCCCATGTTGCTCCAGGACCAGCCGCCAACCGCGGTGGTCAGACCGGACACGATGATGCTTTGGGGCCGGACCGTGCCGTCGGCTGACGTGAGGCTCAACCGCAGCGTGTGATCAGGTGCTATTTCCGCCCGGACACCGGCACCGGCCGTGATCAAGGCACTATTGATGATATCGAGGACACCGGCCTCACTAAAAGCGGCTGTGCTGGTGGCTGAGGAAATATTGGTCTTGTGCACGTTAAAATTGATGGGGACTCCGTTAACCGTAAAGCTCATGGTCGTGGCTCCTGAGAGAGCCTGTGTCCCGGAAAATTCGTAAACCTGGCCGGTCTCGGTGTTCTCGGTTCCTGTGGTGATGGTGTTGGTGGACATGAACATCCCGGTTCCGACGCCGAGGGGATCAACCACAGCGGCAAAAACATTGCTGGTATCATTTTTCTGGACGGCCAGGGCCTGGGCATAGCCGGTCAACCCGGTGTTTTGGGAAGTCCAGTCGGCGCCGCCATCCACCGTCCGGAATACGCCGCCGTTTTGGGTACCGGCGTAAATCGTCCCGGAATCATTAGGATCAAAGGCCAGGGAAAGAACCGACAAATCCGTCAACCCGGTGTTCACGGCGGACCAGGTGGCCCCACCATCATCGCTTCTGAATACGCCGCCCGCATTCGTTCCGACGATCAGGCTGTTGGAACCATCCGGGGCTGTAGCCATGGACCGGATATTCATGTCGGTCAGGCCGGTAGTCACGGCGGTCCAGGTAGCCCCGCCATCAGTACTCTTGAATACGCCGCCGGCGTTGGTCCCGGCATATACGGTGGCCGGACTATTTTGATCCGTGGCCAGGGATTGAATGTTCAGATCGGTCAGACCGGTATCTACGGCGCACCAGACGGTCCCGCCGGCAGTGCTCTCGAATACGCCGCCGGCTTTTGTTCCGGCATAAACGACATTCGAATCATTGGGATCCACCGTCAGGGAGGTGACGTCCAGATCGGTCAACCCGGTGTTTAAGGCTGTCCAGGTGGCTCCGCCATCGTTGGTGACATACACGCCGCCGAGCTTGGTTCCGGCGTAGGCAATATTGGAGTCGGTTTTGGAGGTGGCCACGGACAGGACTGCCGAGCCGGCGGCCATTCCGGTATTGGCCGGTGACCAGGTCGCTCCGCCATCGGTCGTCTTGTAGATACCGTCCATCTGAGTCCCGGCATACATGATTCCGGAAGACGAGGCAATCGGACTGGCAACGAGTGACAATATTGCCGAACCGGCCAGACCAGTGTTGGCCCCACCCCAGTTGATGCCACCGGCTTTGAGAACCGTGGAATTGGTTAATCCCAGCGCTTTTCCGGCCGAACCGGTGACCTGCATGGTTATCGCACCGGAGTTGTTGGTCAACCGGATGAAATTGCCGCCGGCTGGTAGGGTATTGGGTAACCAGGCTACGCTGATGACACCGGAGGTAGCCGTTTCGATGGCGCATTCTATTTCTTGCTGGGTATAGGTTCCGGAGGTGAAGGTGACGTCCCGGCCGCCGAAGCTCACGGTCCCGCTGGCGGAGAAATAGGCTGTATTTTGGGAAGAACCGGCGCCGAAAACCGCCCCCTGGGTGGGTCCGGTAATACCCACCGAGCCTATGCTGGAGGAGCCGACGATCTCGGCCGCGGTGCCTTTTTCAAATTTGTAATTGAAGCTCACGCTCTGGTTGACGTTGATGGTCATATTGGCCGTATCGCCTATGGAACCGTTGGTATTGGTCAGGTGAACGTCAGTTGTGTCCGTGGTATAGGTCTTGGGATTAGTCAGTTCCATGATGTTGCTTTTCAGGACCTGGTTTGTTCCGCTGGCCGAGGCCTTAACGATGATCCGGTAATTACCTTCTACGACCTGACCGGTAATATGGGCCTGAAGTTGATCAGGGCTATTCGTGACCCAGGAGCCGGACTGGCTGCCGTTCAATAATTTTCGGGTATTGAATTCGGTATTTCCAGAGATGTTGTCGATTTCACTCTTGAGTTGGTCAATTTCGATTTGGATGTCGGCCCGGTCCTTGCTGGTCAGTATTCCATTGGCTGCTTGTAGTGACAGTTCCCGCATCCGCTGTAAGATGGACTGAATTTCATTTAAGCCGCCGTCGGCCGTCTGAAGCATGGAGTAACCGCTCTGGGCGTTGGTATTGGCCTGGGCCAGTCCTTTGATCTGGGATCGAAACCGTTCGGACATGGCCAGTCCGGAAGGATCGTCGGAGGCGCTGTTGATGCGCATGCCGGTGGAGAGCCGGTTAATGGCTTGGTTGAGCTGCTGGTTCCAACCCTTGAGTTGTATTTGGGAACCTATTGAGGCCAGGTTGTTGAGGATTGAAAGACTCATGACTGCTCTCCTTGTCGGACTTGGGGGAAATCCTTTTCCCCTGTTGATCTATCAGCACCCCCGACGGCACCGGGTAGTGTTCTTCCTTTTGATCTATTATCGGCAAATCGACAACGTTACTTTAGATTTTTCTTGGTCGGCAGTCATTTTTTTTATTGTTTAATATCAAGAAGTTAATCATTAGAAGCAGAATAAAATCTAACCCCAGGCTTCTTTTATGCGGTCAAAAAATCGTCAACGGTGGTTACGTTTTGATCCGGCCGGGCCGCGTCCTGGGATTTCCTCGTCCCAGGCCTCAATCCGGAGGACCAGGACCGGAGGGAGTGAGAGAGAGACAAAGGAGGGCGGAGAGTCTGGCTGGGCGGTGGGCATCGATCTTTTCCTTTCATCCGGGGTTATGATTCTATTTCGGCAAATCGACAAGATTACTTTAGGTTTGTTTAGGGTTGGCGCCAACTTTTTTATTATTTAATATCAGCTAATTATCTCTTAACTACAAAATAAATACTCAATCCGGGCAACGTTTTGGCCGATGACTGCGGCCAACGGCACGAGAATTTAGCGGACGAGACGATGAATTTGTTGAAGAGTTGGCTGGGCGAGACTGTGGTGACGGGATGGGAGAATTTGCGGGAGGGGGTAACATCGGACGGGGAGGGCCTTGGGCGGTTTAACCTGGCGCAGGCAAGTAGGAGCTACTTCAAGAGCTTGACCAGGACCCCGACGGAGGTGATGATAATAGCGGATTGAGCGACCATTAAGCCGACGACCCATTTGATGGCGTCAACTTTAGATTCCAGGATTTTGGTTTCGGCGGTGCTTTTTAGGTCGGCGATATCTTTCTGCGTAGTCAAGCGCAAAACTTCAATACCCCCTATGATTGAAGTTTTGATCTCTTCGATATCTTTTTTGGTCGCTAAGACCTCAACCTGTTGTTGCGTTTGCTCTTTAAAAACCTCAGACAGCGCCCGGCTGGCTGCGTCGGGTGGCCCGGCTTTGGCCAAACGGTCATAGACGGCCAATGTGTCAAAGTATTCCATGTCCTGCCTCCCATGGTTATTATGCCCAAGCAAGTCGGAAAAGGCAAGAATAATTTCCGGGAGGAAACTTTTTGACCGGGTGGGCGGCCTGGTGAAAAAGGACCACACAACCTTTACCGGGTGCATCGATGCTTAAGACGTGGGGGAAAGAAAATTCCTTGCCTTGGAAATCAAAATATGGTAGGTTAGTTCTATTATATTTGGTAGTTTTTCATATCTATTATTTTGGGGAGAGGCTAAGAAAGATGTGGACTGAATGTGCGTCGTGTAAAAGTAGGGGGAATATCCCTGGCCGGGTTAAAATGATATGAAATTACTTTGGAGATGATGATAATATAATTTGGTATCAAAAAACGGACATCAGAATAGAGGGAATAGATATGAACAATAGACTTGGCCTCTTTATCTGTTTAGCATTTCTGGTTGTTTCTATCCCGGCGTTCGGCTTAGAAGTTTACAAATATAAGAATGCTAGCGGAGTGACGTCCTATAGTGATACACCTCTAGAGAATACAATAGCAGAACCGGAAGTCGTAAAAATGCCTGACACGCCTTTACGCAGTCCTAATATCATGAGAGACGAGTCAAGCGACAAGCCGGCTGAGTCTTCGCCAAGGTCTTCCGCTAAAGCCGCAGATACGCCTACCACCGCCAAGAGTATATCACACAAGCGGTCTCAACAGAAAGACGAAACGGCAGATGTCGGATTTTTTCCAGTTTCTACCGGATTTAATCGTTATTATAATGTTTGTGGGAAGACGGGCGCAGATTCGTCTCAGGATAAATTAGGTTACCCTTTCAAGGAAAAGACATTCCAAACAAATGTGTTGCCGGTGAAAACTTTTGGCCCGGCGCCTACCGGGAGTGGTGGGAGAAAGTGATAATACAGAAAGAATAAACGAATGGCCGGGTGAGATTTCCTGGCCTTTTGCTTTATCCCGACTCGTGGGCAAAGCGACGACCGTGTGGGGAATAGTGTGGGGAGTAAAATATTGGTTCTTCGCTATTTCGAATGGTGGCTCAACCACCCCGTTTTTTTATAGCACAACAGATATTGGTATTAAAGCGGTAAACTTTGCGGGCCGGGGGGGCAGAGCCTCCAGTGCTACCCACTCCAAATAGAAAAGCGCCAGGAGAGTAAAAGGCCTGTGTATCATTGCTGACTATTTTATGTTGCAAGTCAAAAGCTGGTTGTGGCATGGCCACGCTGACCAAACGTTATCCAGATGAATAAAAAGAGAGAACCACTTTTTCTTATTGAGCCGATGGCCCGGCCGGGAGCAATCTAGCCAACGGAAATTACGACTAATCGAGGTTAAACAGCCTGCCGGCGCTATGTGCTTGAATGCTTTTTTTGACATTGGGGGGGCAGCATGAGAGGACGACTTCGGCCCTATTTGCGATAGCTTTTTCCCGCAGCACCAAAAGCATTCCTAAAGCTGACGCGTCCACATACTCCACCCCGGCCATATCAACCACCACTCGTGATGGCAACCTCGATTTATCTCCATAATAACTCAGTTTGTTCCAACAAGCCTGGATGAAATTGGAATAAGTCGTGTAATCAAACCTGCCGGTTAGGCTAATCGTCAAGGTCTTACCGTCATCTGATTGATTTGCTGTCACATCCATGATGTGTACCTCCGTGTTGAGAACAAAGCAGCTTGTGGAACATATTTTTTCTTAAGACAAACTTGCCGGCTACACTCAATGCCCGCATAGTTATCGTATTATGGTCGAAATAGGTAAATTAATCAATAGGTAGATAGCCTATTTGAATAGGAAAAAATCCTAATTTCATGGGAGTTCATCCCAGCCGGTAGACGATCGGTGTTGAGAGGAGGCAACCTTTCGCGGCACTCTTTGACCGCCGGTCTCGTTTTTGGAGGGAAATAAAATGAATCAAGAGGAGAGAATTCAAGAAGTCGGCCACCTACCGGCCAGGGGGTGATGTGATGGATTTCGACGACATTTCTGATAGGGAGCGTGGGATGGTCGAGGTTTACTTTAACAACAACATGGAGATCAGCGACGGATTTATGCACATGCTATATGAATCATCCTGACCTGGTGTAAACCCGGATCATGATCGGATCCGCCCTTGTCGCGTGATGCCTTGAACCGGGTTTATGACTGCAAGCACTTATTCAACCGACTATTGGAGCTATCGTCTGGCCATGAGGGCGGCCCAGGGAGCCCGTTGCCGGAGATTCCAACAGCATAAAAAACGAAGGCCATGCCGGATAACCCGGCGTGGCCTTAAATCAATAGAAATTGTCCGATGCTTTAGTGAGGGGCAGTAATACCGGTGGGATAGGTAATCCTGAACCCTTCCCGTTTTTCCCCATTTATGTATCCAGGTTGAATCAACCGATACCATACTTCCACCTGGAATTCATTTTGGGGCGATTGCCGCAATTCCAGTTTTATCACCATGGGGCCACCATAACCGCCTCTTTGCTGGTAAAATCTTCCATAGCCTCGTATCAATTTCATCCGATTAACGGCCTGGAAGAACCTCTTCACCTTGGCAATATCCCCCCGGGACAGGCAAGTTTTGACTGTCCCGACAAACTCATTGATAAAAAGGCCATTATTTATTGGAATCAGAGGAGGCTTGCAATCTTTTCGGCGTGGTCTGTATGGAGATTCTTTTGTTATGGCCTGTTCCAAAATATTTACATCCTGACGTGAAAGGTACTGGCCGGCCGTTGCCACCAATCCATCCCGGTCCACACAGGAAACTTCAAACCAAGAGGGCAGAGTGGCGCCCGCCGGGAAACTGATTGCCAGCCCGGCCGGTACCAAGCAAAAACAAAAGAGCTTCACAAGAAGTTTACGGGGTAATGTGTCAATCATGGCGAATTCCTCTTTTACCGGTTAAGGATTAATGCTTTCAGATCGGTGACCGTAACTGATGTTCACAGGGGGGTGGTCCGGATGACGGCTGGACGCTCCCTTCTGTGTTGATTAAGGCCCGTTGACGATGACCGCGGCGGCGGGATAGAAGCAAGAAACTGAAATAGGCCGGGTGAGAATCTGGCCTATTTTTTTGCCGGGCCCGTGGGCAAACTTGATGAGCGTGTGGGGCAGAGTGCAGGGCACAGTCGCCCCAAAAAGAAACCGGCCAGCAACGTTTTATCGTAACTGGCCGGCATTAGTTATTCTTATTTGGTAGCGGGGGCAGGATTTGAACCTACGACCTTCGGGTTATGAGCCCGACGAGCTACCTGGCTGCTCCACCCCGCGTCTGATTCGGCACTTGTAGGCTTTTTCCGCCGGGATGTCAAGGAATAAATTTGAAATAGATTGATTAATTAGACAACACACTGTTATTAAATGTATTTTTTCTGCATTCGGAATTGATGGGGCACCCTTGGATTCAGGCCCGTCAACAAGCAACGAGCAACCATGAACCAGCAACCGGCTGATTCATGGGGCCTCAGGCGAGTCGGCCGAAGGTTTGTCTTGGGAGATCCTGTTGGCGAAACAAATGGCCACATACATATTGTAAGCCAGTTGAGGCGGGAACAGGCTGAGTCTATCACCATCGTTCAAAACTTCGTCTTGCGACAGGGTACAATGATTCAGAAGCGCCAACCGGACATCCTCAAGAGTCAGGCCCAGGGCGGCAATGGCATCGCTGACCAGACTGCCCTCTGGGAGGAGCAATTGGAGCTCGCCCTGGTTGTGCCCCTGCACCTTATTTCTTAGGAATGCCCCAAGCTTAACCGTGATAGTGATCATTTTTGACCCTTTTCTCTCAGGCTGCGAGAAGAATTACGAAGCATAGGTAATGAAAATACCAACCGCAACGTCCCGGCCGGAGCGCCTTGGCCGATCGATGGGATGGGCTAGGGTGTATCAAAGGGTAATTCAAGGTTGAATTTCTGCATCACTTTTTCCAACCCTCTCCTGGTGGCGCCGGTGATGATGCAGGCCTCCCGTTCCGAAATCCTGCCGTTGTAATAGAGAACCGCGGCCAAGGCTTCGGTGAGATAGGATTGGTCCAAAGTCGTGATGTTTTCGAAATCTGGGATATCTATAGTGATTCGCATAGTCTTTAAAGAGAGTGGCCAACAAGGTGAACCCAAAAAGAATTAATCCGAAAGAAGGGTATCCTTTATCTGAGATATGTCCTTTTTCTCGGTGATCATGTTTTTCAGGTTGCTGAACCCCTTGGTATCTCCGAGCATGATCAGGCCGATGAGTTTACCGCCGTCAAATACGGCCTTTTTGTAGGTGTTATGGCCGGTCACAACTCTTGACTCGAATTTATTGTCGGCGTCGATCTCTCCGGCCGAGGCCAGGTCTACACCCACTACCTTAAGCATATTGGCCATGGTTGTCCCGGTATAACTAAGATTAAGGCCGGTCATGTTGGCGCCGGCGATTTTTCCCTGGTCCATGGCGGCCGGCCAGATGCCATAGGGCATACCTTTATGTTCAGCAACGTCACCGGCTGCATAAATGTCCGGCTGGTTGGTCCTAAGATAGTCATCCACCTTGATGCCCTTGTCGGTCTCCAGCTCCAGGGGTTTAGCCAAAATCATGTTCGGTCGAACCCCGGCCGAAATGATCACCATCTGGGCCGGCAGGGTCTCTCCACCAGCCAGGGCCACGCCATCGACCCGGTCATTCCCGACAATGCCCTCGGTCTTAGCGCCCAGTCTGAAGGCAAATCCCATCCCCTCCATCATGGTTTGAAGCAGGGCGGCTCCGGGGACGTCCAGTTGCCGGGGCAAGAGTCTGGGAAAGAACTCCACCACGGTGACTCGCAGCCCCAATTTGCGAAAGGCGTTACCGGCTTCCAGACCCAACAATCCGCCGCCGATGAGGACGACTTCCCCGGTCTTCCGGGCCTGCGCGGAGATATCCCGGGCATCCTTGATCGTTCGCAGAGCCAGGACGCCGGCTTTTTCGGAACCCTTAATGGGTGGGATGAAAGAATTGCCGCCGGTGGCGATCAGCAAAGAATCGTAGGGAAAGGTACGATTATCGTCGGTTGTAACCGTCTTCTTTTGACGGTCAGCGGCAACAACCAGCGTATTAAGCTCCAGATTGATATTATTATCCTGATACCATTGTTCTTTTTTTGCGATAAGGGCTTGTTCGGTGAACTCGCCGGCAATGAACTCATTCAACTTGATGCGATAATAGAAGGGGATATCCTCAGCGGATAAGATGGTAATGCGACCTTCGTGGTCATGTTTGCGGATTTCTTCCGCCGCTGTGAGTCCGGCCACGCCACTGCCGATGATCAAGTATTGCTTCATTCTGATACCTCCTTTGTTGAGTTAATTTAGGTTGAACAAGGGGAAGTCGAAATTAGCCGAATTTTCTTCCATGCGCTACCCGGCTGTGTTATGATGATTCTAACAGTTTTTGGTCGATTTTAAATAATTTTTTGACAAGTCCCGTGTTTTTTTGTAATGTGCCAGGTGTCAAGAATCTGAAGACACAAATTAATTGACTGATTTATTTATGAATAGCGGCTGCCCAAGAAAATACTGGTGATCATTTGACGGAAGCCGGATAGACCGGTCTGTCGAAAGTGAGATTCACCGGAAGGTCTGGAGAGGTGATTGGGATGGTTTTTAGGCCGGACCTTGGAGGCGGCCCTCTTTTGGTTGACGGCCGGATGATCGGGTGATTCGGATTTCGAGTCTCTCTACCCGGAAACTTGTGAAAATTATGAATCCCGACGTTAAAACCGACCGGCGGTCGGGCGTATCATCGGGGAGGAGGAAGGAATGAATTTTGCGTCATTTGATGAGATGATTCAGTTTGCCGTAGACAAAGAAAACGAGGCGGTGACTTTTTACGAAAGCTTGAGCACTCTGGAGCCATTTTCCGGGACTAAGGAAATGTTCAAGGAATTCGCGGCAGAGGAGCGGAAGCACGCCGTGATGTTAACGGAATTCGGGAAAGACAAAGGGAAGATCGCTCAGTATAAATTAGAAATCATTCCGGACTTGAAACGAAGCGATTATCTCGTAGACACGGAGTACACGCCGGGCATGGACTATCGTGAGGTTCTAAGATTAGCCATGAAACGGGAGGAGAAGTCCCTGTTCCTATACGACTCGTTGGCTCAGGCTGTGGCTGACGACACCAAGAAATTGTTCCAACTTCTAGCCCAGGAAGAATCCAAGCATAAGTTGGCCTTGGAGAAGATGTACGATGATTTTATGGCCGAACTGGGTGACTAGCCCTCGTTGTCCGCTTAGATTGAGAAGTTTTTAGAAGAAGAGATGTTGACTTGGGGTGGGCTGCCAGGGGGCCGAAGGTACTCGGATATCCGATATTCATAGGGTACTGGAGGCCCCGGCGGTGAGTGCCGGTCGGCGTTGGTCGATTTTTTTTGAAAAAAAGCTTGCAAAAAGAATTGAAGTAGTTTACAAATACAAGTTTCACGGTACGAGCAGCAACAAAAGGGAAGACATAAGGAAACCGAGCCGACATGTTGGAACCACAACACGTATCGTTATTTATAGCTTTTTCCGCCGGGGTAGCCTCATTTGCCAGCCCCTGTGTCTTGCCTTTGATTCCATCGTATCTATGTTTCATCAGCGGACTGTCCTTTGAAGATTTGACCGGAGAGACACCTGGAGTCCGGGTCCGCCGGCAAGCCATGATTCACTCCCTGCTGTTTATCGGTGGTTTTTCGTGCGTGTTTATTCTCCTTGGTCTGTCCATTACTTTGCTGGGACAGATCATGGCCCGATACCAGCAGGTGATAAGGCAGGTCGGCGGCGTTATCATCATCTTGCTGGGCGTTTATCTGACCGGGGTGATTCGGTTCAAGTTTTTGGAGTTTGAACGGCGGGTGCATCTGCAGGAGAAGCCGGTAGGCTACGTGGGTTCTTTTCTGGTGGGTGTGACCTTTGCGGCCGGGTGGACACCGTGCATCGGACCTATCCTGGGGGCCATCCTAATATACGCCGGCACGGCGCAGCATATTCAGACAGGCTTGCTGCTGCTGACGGCCTACAGTCTGGGGCTGGCCTTGCCGTTTTTACTCTCGGCGGTGGCCATTACATCGTTCTTGAGCCTGTTCTCCCGATACAAAGGTGTCCTGAGGTACGTTTCACCTGTAAGCGGGGTGATTTTGATTCTAGTGGGTCTGGCGGTGTTTCTGGATAAGTTGTCATGGCTGGCTGTGGGACTGTGAAATCCGGGTGTAGGAGTTCATATCGCCTAAGGGCTGGCCAAATATGTCTAAATATATTGTTTAGTTATATATAACACACAGGAATCAGATTAGTTAGAGCAGGTATCCGGTAGTATTTATTAACAGAATGATTTAACAGCATAATTAAGAAATAATAATAATTTTTCAAGAAAAAGCTTGATTTCAGTTTCAAAGTGGTATACATAATCCGAATTTGCTCGACAGACGAACGGGCAGTGATTCGGCCAGCGTAGCTCAGTCAGGTAGAGCAACTGATTTGTAATCAGTCGGTCGGGGGTTCAAATCCCTTCGCTGGCTCCAAGGTCGGAACCGGCTGACTGCCGGGTTTGAAAACCAGACGGGAAGCAGAAGCCGCCCGAACTGGGTGTGGATTGACGGGCCCAATAATTCACCGCAAAGTCGCAAAGATGATGGAAATTCTTCGCGGTTTTGCTTTGGATTTTTTTACCCGGCAGTTCCTCAATGACAGAACAACGACCCGGCAAGGCTCAGGTTTCCCAAGAAAAGCCTTTAGGTGTCT
>JADFYA010000110.1:0-424 GCA_015233285.1 Deltaproteobacteria bacterium
AATTTCAGAGAACGGCAACAACACCCTGGACGCCCTGGACCAATTTGCCAAGGTATTAAAGGATGACGCTCTCCGCAAAGCTTCCGATCTAGCCAAGAAAACTATAGATGATTTTCAAAAGTTTGCCGGGCAGTCGCAACACCTCGCCACCCAAAAAAGGGATAAGATCCGCTTGCTCGATGATGTCGGCAAGAAGGTCATAAAGGCGGCGGATGATACCTTAAAGGAAGCAGACAAAACAGTGTTGGCCACCAAGCGCACCGCCTATACGGTTATTTCCATCTTCGTCCTGGCCGGCATAGCCCTGTCTTTGACCATTTCGTTATCGCTTATCTTTTCAGTCATCCGGTCACTCAATGCCCTGAGAGCCAGTGTCGCAGATTTGGCCCAGGGAGAGGGCGATCTTAGAAAACGGGCCAAAATG
>JADFYA010000110.1:495-9623 GCA_015233285.1 Deltaproteobacteria bacterium
CAGTTTGTTGGGAAGAATCCGGCTCCTATGCCCCTGTACCCGTTTGTATCCAGATAACCAGCGGGACTCTGGCCTCATGCCGGGAATGTAAGAAAGTCTATCAAACTATGGTTTATAACGAAATCACTGAGGTCCTCACCCTTTTAAATAGTTTTATGGCCAAACTGCAAGGGATGTTCGGCAGTGTGACCAGCGTCGTGAATACTCTTATGTCCGCCGCAGGCAGTGTTGTATCATCTGCCGACATGGTGACCAAAGCCTCACAAAACACCAGGGAAAAGACGAACACCGTGTCGGAGTCGGCCACAAAGATCAGCTCCAATATTACATCCGTCGCCACCGTCATGGAAAGCGTATCTAATAACGCCCGGACCGTGGCCGGGGCCGCCGAGGAGATGACTTCGACCATTAGCGAGATTGCCCAAAACGCCGAAAGAACCCGGACCACCATTGACAAAGCGGCACACCAGTCAAGTATCGCATCCGGAGAGGTAAGCAAGCTGGGGGATGCCGCTAAAGAGATCGACCAGGTCACGGTGACAATCGACGAGATATCCGAACAAGTCAAGCTATTGGCTTTGAATGCCACGATTGAAGCTGCTCGCGCCGGTGAAGCCGGGAAAGGGTTCGCGGTCGTAGCCCACGAAATAAAAGAACTGGCCAGGCAGGCATCAAAGGCCACAGAAGATATTCGGAAGGAGATCGAAGGGATTCAATTGCTGACAAAAGGGGCTATCGACCAGATGGAAACAGTCGTAGCCGCAGTCCATGAAGGAAAAGAGGCGGTGACGACGATTGCCGCGGCAGTGGAGGAGCAGTCGGCGACCACGAACGAACTGGCCAATACTATTTCAGAAGTTGCCTTGGGGGTGAACGAGGCCAACGAACATACGCTTAGAAGCAGCACCGAGGCTGCCGGGATAGCTCGGGAGATTTCCGATGTGCATCACCTGTCCGTTGACATCGTGGAACACAGTCAACAACTGAAGGGCGATGCCGATATTTTGACCGACGTGGCCCAAAAATTACAGGACCTTGTCAGACAGTTCAAAATATAATAAACTTCTTTCGTCAACACATGAATAAAATAAGCCTCGGCCGACCCTAGTCAACCGAGGCTTATCTATTTTTATAGTTTTAAGGCTTGCTTGGTTGATGCTTGTTAATCAATGAGCGTGAGCATGGGCGTGTCCGCTGCCGGCATTCAACTCGTGCTCATGGGGAAAGACCGGCAGATATCGGTATGACAGAGAGAATACCAGACATCCGTAGGCCAGCATCCCAAAGGAGATGGACCATTCCTGCCAGGTCGGGAAATAACTGGCGAACTTCTCAAAGGGCATGACCGGAATGGCCAGGCTGACAACGGTGAAGACGAACCGGTTAATGCAAACCCCGGTACAATTCATCACTGCGGCTATGGCCAGCAGGGTCCGGTTCTCCCGAGCCTCCCGATTGGTTAAGATAAGGGCCGGGATGATCCCGAAGACACCGATCTCAAGAAACAACAGCCACATTCCGTAAGGTCCTTCCCGGTAGAAACTGGCCAGGGTCAACCCCTTTGCAGGAGCCATGACGTAGCCCCAATAAAGGGTGTCGGCGATCTTGGCGACCAGATAAGTGGCCAGCATCCATCCCGAGATCTTGGCCAGCAAGCTGATTGCTGCTTGTCTGACCAATTTCTTGCCGGAAACCTTTTCCGTAATCATGGTCACCAAAATTGTCAGGCATGGACCAGAGGCGATGGCGGACCAAATGAACAGGAAGAAAGTCCACGGCCAGATAAAGATCCCTTCCCGGAAAGCAAACGGCCGGGCAAATAAGACACCATACATACCGCCGAGGGAGCCTTGGTGGAAAAAGGACAGAAAGGTCCCGGTCCCGGCGAAAAGGGCCATGATCTGGTGCATATTATGGGCCATAAAATGGAACTCGGGAACCTGGTTGAGTTTCCGGTTTTCCAGGATGAGCGGCAAATACTCAATGGTCAACACGCCCAGGTAGCAGGTAATGCAGAACATTACTTCCGTCAACATGGAGTGGACATTGGCATGCCAAAACCCGAACCACCCTCTTAGGGGTTGCCCGATGTCGAATCCCAGCATCCCCACGGCGCCGCTATAGCAGATGAACCCAATGATGACAGCCGTGTTGATGATGGACTTCAATTCATCTTTGCGAAGAATATAGGTCAAAAAACCGGTAAAAAAAGCCCCGGCGCCGAGAGCGATAACGGCCAAGTCAAAAACAATCCAAAGGCCGAACGCAAAATAGTCGTTCATAGCGGTCTGGTTTAAAGCCAGGACGATACATACCAACGCCCCCACCACACCCCAGCCCAACACCATCAGACAAAAAACTATCCAACCATAGAACTTACCCGGGGAACACCTGTCGGCGCCGGCCGGAAACAGTGCGGAGTCCATATGAGACCTCTCCATAGTTTCGGATATCCTTAAAGGGATTAGTGTTTCTGTTTCTTCACATTCCTGAAGTCTTCTTCGGGCAGATAATTATCCGCCATCTTCCTGATCCAGTCGTACTTAGTCAGGTAATAGACCTTAGGTTCGGTTCCCAACCGCTCCAGCAGCCGAAAGGCGTCGGGCCTGGCGGCCAGCTTAGCCACCTGGTGCTCAGGATTATTCAGGTCGCCAAAGGTGATGGCCCCGGTCGGGCAAGCCTGGGTGCAAGCCGTTATATACTCACCTTCATGCAGATCCCGGCGCTTTTCCATGGCCGCTTTCTGTTTGGCCTTCATCAGCCGATGGTGGCAGAAAGTACACTTTTCAACTACGCCACGCATACGGGGCGACACGTCCGGCGAAAGAGACTTTTCCATCCCATCCGGAAAAACCGGGTCCCACCAGTTGAAGTAGCGGACATGGTAGGGGCAGGCGGCCACGCAGTACCGGCAACCAATGCATCGGGTGTAAATCTGGCTGACGATCCCGCCTTCTTCGTCCACGGTGGTTGCTGTCGCGGGGCACACCGAAACACAAGGCGTGTGGTGACCGCATTGCATGCAGGGACGCGGGAAGAAAGAAAACTTAGCCTCAGGGAACTTTTCGCCATTGTTGATCCGATACAAACGCATCCAGGTGGTGCTTCGGAGCTTATCCGATTCATCGAGCCTGACGTAAAGGTTGTTCTCGGATTGGCACGCCACCATACACGCTCCGCAGCCAACGCATTTGTCCAGGTCGATAACCATCCCATATTTGAGGCGGAATTGCGTTTCGTTCATGTTTTACCTCATATCTTTTCTAGCTTTATCCGAGTTCCCCACCATTGGGCGAAGCCGCTGAGCGGATCGGAACTCAAGACGAAGACGTCGTTGGCGTTGGCGCCTTTTCCCTTGACGAATCTATCAAAAGCCTTGTGACCCAAACCTGTTAGGATAGCCACCAGGC
The DNA here is from genome assembly GCA_015233285.1 of Deltaproteobacteria bacterium. Next base: position 3,906 of record JADFYA010000110.1, read on the forward strand.
CCGGCCTAATGCCGTCAAACAGGTTGACCCTGGTCTTAATCTCGGCATAGGTAGAAGTAACTATCTTGACGTAATCACCTTCCTGCAGCCTATGCTCTTTAGCCGTGGCCGGGTTCATCTGAACAAACATGTCGTTTTTTAAGACTTGCGTGTCCAACCAGGTCTTGGTCAAGTACGGCGGCGCCGCCAGGTAACCGTCAGGGAAGTCTATACTATCTTGGGGCACCAACAAGAGCGGGAATTCCTTCGTCGCGCCGTTGAGGAAAGGTGGTTCATAATGAGGCATGAAGGCTTTGTCGCCGGTGGCTCTGATCCGAAACAACCTCATCATCATCGGTGAAGGTAGGGAACCGGGCTGGGCGCCGACCTTATCCACCATCGTCCGGCTATAAAACTCAAACTTGCCCGAAGGTGAGGTGAAAACGCCGTCGAATTTGTTAAAGGCCAACGTGGGGTTGTACCAGACGGTATCAGCCGCGAGATTGTCGAACTTGGCGTCGGTCAGGGAAGGAGAGGTGGGGCCGATCTTCTTCCAGGCATCCGCGCCCTTTCCGATGACACCCACACCCGCCTTGGCTATTCCTTCCACGTTCTTGGTCAGCAATTCTTTATAATCAGCCCAGGGAAAAGAGGCCGCAACCGAGCCACCCAAGGCGTGCGCCGCTTTGATCAACACATCACCAGGGTTGGTCACCTGGCATTGGGCCTCCACCACCGGCCGGCTGATGCTGTAGACCGGGAATTGCATCCCGGGAGGCGTGGTATGATCGTCCCAACCTTCCAGGTAGTTCGGTCCGGGCAGGACCAGATCTGCCATGGCGGTAGTCTCATCCATATATGGGGACAGGCTGACCACGAAGGGGATCTTTTCCAGGGCCCGGTTGAAATCACCGTTTTCGGCGCCGTAGCAAGGGTTGGCGTGGTAGACGATCAAGGTGGAGATAAGCGGAGTGCTGGTCCGGGTGACTGCCCGAGCCATGGGGTAGAAGAGCTCTTTGGTCAGAGGGTAGCGTCTGGTTCTGGCTTCATCAAGCCGGGGATTCTCGTTACCTTTCTTCGCAATTTCATCAAGAGCCGTTTCCGGCCAGGCGGCAATCGGCCCCGGAGAGGTCAGGACCATCCCGCCTTCCCGGTTGATGCTGCCGACCAGGGCATTCAAGGCATTGACGGCCATGAGATCAAACAAACTGCCCGGCATACTGCCCTTGCCTTTGCCGTAAACAGCTACCGCCGGTTTAATGGAGGCAAAGTCATTGGCCAGGGCGATGATCTTTTCGGCCGGTACCCCGGTCAAAGAATACACTTCTTCGGGGGTGTAATCTTTAAGGACCATCTCTTTAAATCCTGTATGCGGTCCTTTGTCGTCCGACCAGTTTTCGAAGCCGAAGCAGTGTTGGCCGACAAAATCCTTGTCGTACTTGCCATTTTTTATAATCACATGGGCCAGACCCAAAGCCAGTGCGCCCTCAGTCCCAGGTTTAACACTGATCCATTGATCCGCCTTAGAGGCCGTCAGGGTCGATGAAGTATCGATCTGGACGATCTTGGCCGGTTCGCCGTTGTTCTTGTCCCGCCATATCCCATTGGCCCGCATCATCCGGACCGGAGAACCCCAGCCCTCAAACAGGGCGCTACCGAAACTAAGGATGTAATGGGCCCGCTCCAGATCAAAACCCAGTGACTTACCTGCGCCCATGGTCAATTCAACGGCCATCTCGTTGGCGTCGTCAGCGGAGGGAATGGTAAAGGCATTGGGAGACCCGAAAGCTTTCAGGAACCTGGCCAACAACCGTGGCATTGATCCATCCTGCCGGCCGGTAATCGAGGCCAGGGCCTGGGGCCGGCCGGAATCACGAATCTTCTTCAGTTCGGCCACCAGCGTGTTCATGGCCTCTTCCCAGGAGATGCGTTCCCATCGGCCCGCCCCGCGGGCTCCGACTCTTTTTATGGGGCCTGGGACCCGAATACCTTCATGCTTCTGGGGGGCGAAAACTTCCCCGGCCAGTCCCAAGGCGGGTTCTGTGATCTCTGTGGCGGATTTGTTTTCAAACCCTCCCAGCGAGTATAACAACTGGAGCCCGGCTGCGCCCATGGGACAAATCCCACCACGGTTAACCGGGTGCTCAGGGTTTCCTTCGATCTTAACCGCCCGCTTCCCATCTATTACGCGAACCTTAATGCCGCAGCCGCCGGGGCAAAGACTGCAGACGGTATTTACGTAAGTTGCCTCTCCCTTGTCCGGGACTGGAACCCAGGGCCAATTCTGCGTCCAAATGGCAGAGTCGTCCATGAGTTTCCACGGAATGGGAGTTAGGTGGAGGCCGGCAACCGCGCCCACGGCTAGTTTTATGAACCCTCGTCTATCAATCTTCATAACTAATTGGCTCCCTTGAATTCGATAGGGCGAACATCCGGGTAAAGGATGTTATTATTATGCTCCCGGGGTGGCTATTTGTGGCAGACGAAACAGGCATTGCTGGTCTTATTCTTGTCATGACATTCGCCACAGTCATCCATTTTCATCCGATCCCAGGTGTTAAACTTAATTCCGGAAATACGGCGACCCCAAATATCGATGCTGTACCCGGTAATCCGATTCTTTTTGTAGACGCGTGGCTGCTCGCTGGTCCCGATGGGCCCGTGGCAGGTTTCACATTTCTGCTGTCCCATCTTAACGTGGGCCGCATGGGAAAAATAGACACAATCCGGTTGTTTGGAGTAGACGAGCCAGGGAATCTCCTTCCCCTCTTCCGTCAACTTCTGCCCGTAAGCCTGGAACTTCTTCTCGGCCTCGGTCTTACCCTGCAGGCTTTCATGGCAATCCATGCACCTGGCCAACTTAGGTATGCCGGTGAAGAAGCCGTCTTGCTTAAAGACATGGCATTCGTCGCAGCCCATCCCCGCATTTTCGGTGTGTGCCTTGTGGTTAAATGGGAACGGCTGCTCCATCGAACTATAGAGCACGGCCGGAAAGATCACCCAGCCCACAAAAAGGGCGCCCACGAAGCCGACGACACAGAGAAACCAACCAATTACAGCCGGGGAATACTCTTTCTTTTCTGCTTTCTCCATAGACTCACGCCTCAAATCTGGTAGTAATAGTTAATTAATTTCTGCCCTGGCCGATGTTTCCACGTCCTATTCTCTGGAAGTGACCGTTGACCGTAGCATTATCAACAATGCGGGAACTTTTAACCCAATAGTCAGGCTTTTGTCAAGAAAAAAAGGCAAAAAAAACGTTGCGTCACCGAGACCGACCAGTCACCCGGACCGCTGCTTCCGTCTGCATCGAAATGCTCCTGAACCTCACCCCGCCGTGGATTGACCTTTCACCGGGCCGTTATCCCGCCGCGAGTTCTCACCACCCTCATTTTGGGGCTGTCTATTGATCTATGCCTATATATTATGCCACATTTAGAATTCCGGTAACTTTGTATCAATTTTTTATTATTGGCCCATTATTGAATTGCCATATTCAACCCGGTAAATCAATTCCGTATTCTCACAAAACGGGCCTCTCCGCCCGATCATCCGTCCGGTCGGGAAACACACTGGCCATGCCCGCTTTTCTGAGGAACTAACATTCCGATTTACTAAGATTTTTCATCTAACCACTTGACATTCTCACATGTCACGTGAAAAACTCCTGATGCGATGCTAGGCTTTACCCGTTCCTCGCCGCCGAACAAAAATGCAGCGCCCCAATTGATGCGTTCCTAACATACTGTCTTTTATTTAAATCTGATCACAGAGAGAGTTTATCACCTGGCAGAAGGCCTCGGCATGATAACGGCCGCTACGTCTCCCGTCCTCATTCATTCACCATATTTTCTTAATCACATTACCCGGTTGGGTCTGAAGGCTTTGACATATGGACCAAAAAAACAAATCGAACAAAGCACAAGCCAACCCCCGGAAGAAGTTTTCTTTGGTCAGAATTCTCTTCAGATCATTCTTGCTGTTAATAATCATGATTTTCTTGGGGGCGGGGGTTGTCATCGGTGGCTTTTGTTACCGCCTTATGACTGATCTGCCATCCACAGATCAACTAAGAAATTTCGACCCGCCTCAAACGAGCATCGTTTACTCCGACGATGGGACTGAAATCGGCCGATTTTTTATTGAAAACCGGATTGTTGTTCCCTTTGCCAGAATTCCCGAACGGGTGGTGAATGCCTTTTTAGCGGCTGAAGATGCCCGGTTCTTTGAGCACCCCGGAATAGACTTTCTCCGTATTATCAAGGCATTTCTGAAGAATGTGGAGGCCGGCCAGATCGTCCAGGGCGGAAGCACCATTACCCAGCAGGTCATCAAGGCCATGTTGCTTACTCCGGAAAAAACTTACTACCGGAAAATCCAAGAGGCTGTTTTAGCCTACAAGATGGATCAATACCTCAGTAAAAAAGAAATCTTAAATATTTATCTCAACAAGATTTACTTAGGACACGGCGCCTATGGCGTGGAAGCCGCAGCTCGGGCTTACTTTGATAAGAGCATCAACCAGTTGGATATAGCCGAAACAGCCATGATTGCCGGGATGGCTCCGGCCCCCAGCCGCTATTCCCCCATCAGCCACCCTCAACAAGCCAAAGACCGAAAGGCCTACGTCCTCAAACGCATGTTCGAACTGGGCTATATCAACGCCGAGGAGCGGGAAAAGGCCTTAAAGGAGGAGTTACGCCTCAGCCACAGGGGCCGTCAGGCAATTCTGGCCGCACCTGATTTCACCGAGTACGTCCGCCGAACTTTAGAAAAGAAGTATGGCGCGGATACCTTAAATAAGGGCGGGTTGCGCGTTTATACCACGGTCAATCTCCCTCTCCAGGCCAAGGCGGTGGAGGCCGTCAACCACGGGGTCAGAGAACTGGATAAAAGGCAAGGTTTCCGGGGACCTATCAGGATCATCAGCCGAAGAGAACTCGATGGCTATTGCAAACAACGCAGCGACGAAATGGGCAATTCGCCTCTCTCTAACGATGAAGTCTTGGAAGGGGTGGTCCTAAGTGTGGATCGAAGGAAAAATGAAGCCACATTCTGCCTGGGGAGTCATCGGGGTGTAGTTGATCTGGCCGACACTTTCGGGGCCAAGACGGATGGACAACAAGCCAAGATGCGGCGCTTAGGAGATAGTCTCACCCCAGGCGCAGTTGTGGTTGTGCGCGTCATTGAGCAGGACGCCGATACCGAACTTTACCGGTTAGCTTTAGAAGACCCCCTGGTTCAGGGCGCCCTGTTGAGCCTGGAGGCTGAGACCGGACACGTCAAAGCCATGGTGGGGGGAAGAGATTTTAAGGCCAGCCAGTTTAATCGGGCCATCCAATCCCGGCGGCAACCGGGTTCTTCGTTCAAGCCCATCGTTTACGCCGCGGCGATGGACTCGGGGTTCACCCCGGCGAATGTCGTGGTTGACTCTCCCATGGTTTACGATGCCGGCCCCGGTGCGCCGGTGTGGAAGCCCAAAAACTATTCCGGTAAATTCAACGGCCCAACAAGGCTCCGCGTCGCCCTGGCTAAATCCATCAACATCGTAACCATAAAATTGATGCAACAGGTCGGTGTCCAAAAGGTCATCGCCACCGCCGACCACGAGTTAAAGCCGGGCGTTTTGCTCGAACACGGTAAAAAGTATTTTATCGATGATCGGCTGGAAACGTGTGTCCTGTTGGAGGAACACGGAATCACGCCCATTGATTTTGATCAGCCGTGGAACCGTACCGA
>JADFYA010000111.1 GCA_015233285.1 Deltaproteobacteria bacterium
TCGCCCGGAAGAGATTGAGGCGCTCAAATCGGCCATCGAACGAATCCAACCGGATACGGTTGAAATAAACACTGTTGTCCGGCCCCCGGCCGAGAAGTTTGCCTTAACGGTGGGTTTGGCCGATTTGGAGCAAATAAGACATGCTTTGGGGCAGAAGGCCAGGATTATTGCAGACTTTAAACGTCCTGCAACAGCCGCGGCCACCCCGCAACTAGATCTGCCCATCATCGCGGTGATCAGCCGCCGACCGGTCACTTTGGACGACCTGGTCGCATCTTTAGGCGCCCCGCGTTCAGAAATAGTTAATAATCTAAAAGTGTTGATAAGTAAGGGCAGGGTGCAGCCAACCTATCATGACCAAAAAGAGTATTACACATTGGCCCAAGCTTTAACATAAAAGCACAACACCGAGGACGCCGAGGAACAAAGAGAGCGCAGAGGCTTTGGCTATTCCCAATATCATCCTAAAATTTCTTCGTCCTCACGTTTTTCTCTACGTTCTCGGGTTATGCTTTTTCTATAATGCTAGAGTTCGGCATGGCACATGGCCCAAACTTGGGATGCTGCTTTTTTGTTAACCTTCTCCAAAGGAATGGTGTGTGTAACCGGCTGAAGCATCCCGGTATAGTTGAAAATGTATAACAAAAATAAGGGTTTTAGCTAAAATGGTTAGTCAGGTCAAGATGCAAAAAGGCAAGGAGGAACATTCCCCCAAATATTACCTGGGGGTGGACGTGGGTTCGGTCAGCGTGAACACCGTTTTGATGAATCGTGACCGAGACGTACTGTGGGACGACTACACCAGAACTCACGGGCAGCCTTTAGAGACTGCTTTAACGGTTTTGTCCCGTTTGCTTTCCGAATACCCGGCGGAGTCAATCAGTGCTCCGGCCGTTACCGGCACTGCCGGCAAGACACTGGCTGATTTATTAAACGGCGTATTTATCAATGAAATCATTGTTCACGCCAAGGCCGTGTCACTTTTTCATCCCGAGGCCAGAACCATCATTGAAATGGGTGGTGAGGACTCCAAACTTATTTTGGTCAAACCCAGTGAATCAAATGAGTTGGAAATAGAAGACTTTGTCATGAACACCATGTGTGCCGCGGGGACGGGTTCATTCTTGGATCAACAGGCCCACCGCCTGGGTTTTACCATTGAAGAATTCAGCCAACTGGCCCTTAAATCGGAGCGCCCGCCCCGGATTGCCGGCCGGTGCAGCGTCTTTGCCAAGACGGACATGATTCATCTCCAGCAAGAGGCTACCCCGGATTTCGATATCGTGGCCGGCCTGTGCTTCTCCATGGTCCGAAACCTCAAAAGTAATATCGCTAAAGGAAAGGGTATTGCCGTCCCGGTGATCTTTCAGGGCGGCGTCGCAGCCAACCTGGGCGTGCGCAGGGCTTTCCGGGAAATCATGCAGCTTCAAGAAATAGACTTGATTATCCCTAAGTATTTTCTTTCCATGGGCGCCATTGGAGCAGTGCTGGTTACTCTAGAAACCAAAGCCGGCCTGGCTCATTTTCCGGGTTTATCCGAGCTGGAGAATTACTTAACCCGACACCGGCCGGAAGCCGGACGCCTACCGAGACTGGTGATTGCCCAGAGTCGTCTGGCGACCACGGCGGTAGGAGAAAAGGACTGGGTAGAGTTACCGGAAGATCATGTTGTTGAGGCCTACTTGGGCGTGGATGTCGGATCTATCAGCACCAATGTGGTGGTTATTGATGCTGAGCGGCGGGTTCTCTCAAAGCAGTACTTGATGACGGCCGGCCGGCCATTGGAAGCAGTTAAAGAAGGGTTGCGCCGGGCAGGTGAAGAACTTGGCGACCGGGTGAGAATCGTCGGTGTAGGCACGACCGGATCAGGCCGTTACCTCACTGGAGATTTCATTGGGGCGGACATCGCCCGCAACGAGATCACGGCCCAGGCTACCGCCGCGGCCGCCATAAACCCAGACGTGGATACCATATTTGAAATCGGAGGACAGGATTCCAAATACATCAGCCTGAAGAACGGGGCCATTGTAGATTTTATGATGAATAAAGTCTGCGCCGCGGGAACAGGTTCATTCCTGGAGGAACAAGCTGAAAAGCTTGGAATTTCAATTAAGAATGAATTTGGCCGACTGGCCCTGTCGTCCGCCCAACCCATTCGTATGGGTGAGCGATGCACCGTGTTTATGGAATCAGATCTGGTTCATCATCAGCAACGAGGTATCCTCAAAGAAGACCTGGTGGCGGGATTAAGTTATTCAATCGTTCAGAATTATATAAACAAAGTGGTTGAAGATCGAAAAATCGGTGACAATATTTTTTATCAGGGAGCCACAGCGGCTAATGCCGGGATCGTGGCGGCCTTCGAACAAGTGACGGGTAAAAAAATAACCGTCCCCGACCACCATGACGTCACCGGCGCCATCGGCGTGGCCCTATTGGCCATGAAAGAGCGGACCTGGGAAACAAGCAAATTTAAAGGGTTCCAACTATCCGGTACTTCTTACCAGATAACTCCTTTTGAATGCAAAGGATGTCCCAATCAGTGTGAAATTCGCCAGGTGAATATTCAGGGTGAGCGGCCACTTTATTATGGCTCCCGATGCGACAAATACGACATCGACTATAAGAAAAAACGTTTTGAGCACATTCCGGACCTTTTTGCCGAGCGGGAAAAACACCTTATCGGGCCGCCGCCGGACGAAGGACGGACATATCGACGTGGCCGGATCGGTCTGCCCCGGACCATGTTTTTTCATGAATTGATGCCTTTCTTCCGTTCCTTTTTCGATGAGCTGGATTTTGAAGTAATCGTTTCCGATCGGACTAACAAGAGCATCATCCAAAAGGGCATAGAAGTGATGGTCACAGAGCCGTGTTTCCCGATCAAAGTGGCCCATGGCCACCTCCGGAGCTTGATCGATAAAGGTGTGACGACCATATTTCTGCCCTCGATTATCAACATTAAACACCAGGATCAGCGAATACAGCAGGGAGTGGTCTGTCCCTATGTCCAAAGTTTGGCTTATACGGTCCACTCGGCCATCAAATTTGAAGCCTCCGGCACACGCCTGGTCCAGCCGGTGTTGCACTTTGGTGACGGTGAAAAGATACTTAAAAAAGATCTTTATGAATTGGGCCAGCAACTGGGTGTGGATAAGAGCGAAATCAACCGGGCTTATCTCCGCGGGATTAAGGCCCAAGATGATTTTAGCGTCACCCTGCAGGAGCGGGGCCGTCAGATATTATCACAACTCAAACCCGATGACGTGGCCATGGTTGTGGTCAGCCGGCCCTACAACGGATGTGATCCTGGAATCAATCTGGGCCTCCCGGCCAAGCTGAAAGGCTTGGGCATCCAGGCCATCCCGATGGATTTTCTGCCCCTGGATGAAGTCGGTGAAGATATTTCATTTTTACACAATATGTATTGGCGGTACGGACAAAAAATCCTGTCTGCGGCCAGACATATCAAGGATGATAAACGCATTTACGGCCTGTACATAACCAACTTCGCCTGTGGCCCGGATTCCTTTATCCAACATTTCTTCCGGGAGGAACTGGGCGGGAAACCCTACCTCGAGATAGAAATAGATGAGCACAGCGCCGATGTCGGGGCGATCACTCGACTGGAAGCCTTCCTCGACAGTCTGAAAAACGTGATCAACGCGCCGGCCCCAAAGCCAAAAAGAGCATTACGCCTGTTGACCACAAAAGAGCCCCGCCGGATGTTTCTCCCACCCATGACGGATGCGTCCTACGCCGTGGCCGCGGCTTTTAAGGCTTGTGGCGTTGAGGCGGTGGTGTTGCCTGATTCTGATGAAGATACGTTGGTCCTGGGCCGAAAATTATCATCCGGCAAAGAGTGCTACCCCTTGGTGCTGACGACCGGGGACATGGCCAAAATGGTCAATCGGCCGGATTTCGAGCCTGATCGGGCCGCCTTCTTTATGCCTTCGGGTACCGGTCCCTGCCGGTTTGGTCAGTATCACCGATATCAGCGCATGGTTTTGGATGATTTGGGATATCCGGAGGTCCCTATTTTCGCCCCAAATCAAAATGAAAAATTCTGGGATGAGTTGGGAATCATAGGCCATGACTTCAGCCGGCTGGGCTGGCAAGGCGTTGTCGCAGTGGACCTTCTGGAAAAAAGACTTAGAGGAACTCGACCCTACGAAGCTGAACCCGGAACCGCTGATAAAGTCTATGGAGAGTGTTTAGACGATATTTGCCAGACTATCCAAACACGCGGTGACCTGCCCGCGGCACTGACTCGAAGTAAAGAGCAGTTCAACCGGATCCCCCTCAACCGGAATGGCGGCAAACCGGTTATTGGCTTGGTGGGGGAGATTTACACCCGAGCCAATCGATTTTCCAATGAAAACATCGTGCGAGAGATAGAACGGTTGGGCGGCGAGGTGTGGATGCCGCCTATCTCCGAGTGGATTTTGTATAGCAACTACACGGCCATCGCAGCAGCCAAAAAAGGCAATAATTATAGTTCATTACTGAAGCTTGTCCTGACCAATCGGATTCAGTCCAAGGATGAACATCTGTTGACTCGGACCTTTGACGGAAATATGAAGAATGGTAAAGAGCCGCCTATTGCCGAAACCATCGATCTAGCCGCGTCCTACCTTCACCCTTCCTTTGAAGGTGAAGCGATCTTAAGCATCGGAAAGTCAATTGACTTTATCTCAAAAGGGGTTTGTGGGTTGGTCAACGTGATTCCATTTACCTGTATGCCCGGGACCATCGTTAACGCCTTGATGAAGCGGCTTCGGGAAGACCACAACAACATCCCCTACTTGAATATGGCCTATGATGGCCAGGAACAGACCAACACTCAAACTCGTCTGGAGGCTTTTATGTACCAGGTCAGCCGATATAAAGAAATGTCAGGCGTCTGACGTAAGGCATCCAGTTTCAATTTATTGACCACGACGGCGGTTATAAACAAGTTTGGCTGGCTCAACTTGACATGCGAAGCCCCCTGCGGGCGTTTTAGTCGATTTGATGACATGAAGGAGCCGTACCCGCCGGTGTCAACCCATGAAGAGGAGTGCCTAATTATCTGATGGGCAGAAAAATACTAATAAATGCCGTAGATCCCGAAGAATTCCGTGTAGCCATTGTTGAAGATGGTATTCTGCAAGAGTTCTATATTGAGAGCAATACTCGGGAACTGTCCCGGGGGAATATCTATAAGGCAATTGTGGCTAATGTCGAACCCAGTCTTCAGGCAGTTTTTGTGGACTTTGGGGAAGCGCGAAACGGATTCCTGCAGATCAATGAAATTCACCCTGAATACTTTCAGATCGATGTCAAACCAAACAAAAAGCCGGATCAGCTCCGCATCCAGGATGTGATTAAACGCGGTCAGGAAATACTGGTTCAGGTGACCAAAGAAGAATCCGAACGAAAAGGTGCGGCCTTGACCACCTATTTATCCATGCCGGGGCGGTATATTGTCTTGATGCCCGGTCGGAAGCAGGTCGGGGTCTCGCGAAAGATAGAAGATGAGGCCGAGCGCCAGAGGTTAAAGGAAATCTGCAGTGACATGAATCTGCCTCCGGATATTGGATGCATCATCAGAACAGCCGGAATGGGGCAGACCAAACGGGAACTCAAAAAAGATCTCAGTTACATGCTCCGGCTCTGGTCAAACCTGAAAACACGCGCTCGAGAAGATAAAGCGCCGTGCTTGATTTACAAAGATGAAGATCTGGGCATCCGGACCATTCGGGATTACTTCACCCCGGATACGCAGGAAATTCTTATAGATAATAAGGAGACGTACCAACGGCTTAAGGAATTCATGGGGGTTATTTCGCCGGTTTTCACGCGGAAACTTCGATTAAACAAGGATGACAAACCCGTTTTTGCCAAATACCACCTGGAAGAGCAGATCGAAGAAATCTACAAGAAGCAAATTCGCTTGTCGTCCGGCGGATTTATCCTCATTGAACCCACCGAAGCCCTGGTCACGGTTGACGTCAATTCCGGAAAGCATAAAAATGAAAAAGACATGGAAGGGACCGCGTTCAAGGCCAATATGGAAGCAGCCGGAGAAATCGCCCGGCAACTCCGTTTGCGTGACCTGGGTGGGTTGATTGTGATTGATTTTATCGATATGAAGGATCCAAAACATAACACTGAAGTCGTCAAGGAATTGAAGAACCATTTGAAAAAGGATAAGGCCCGGACAACGGTAGGTAAAATCAGTAAGTTCGGGTTACTGGAACTAGGCCGGCAGCATATCAGACCAGCTATCCAAAAAGGCGCATACATTCCCTGCGCTCAGTGTCAGGGCCTGGGTATTGTCAAATCCCCGGAAGCCGCGGCTCTGGCCTCGTTACGAAAGTTAGTCATCCGGGCGTCCAAGGGCGATCTAAAAATGATTAAGGCCGTGTTCCATCATGGCGTGGCCTCTTACCTGCTAAACCAAAAACGATCCTGTTTGGCCGAGTTGGAGGAAAAACATAAACTGTCCATCATGATTGAAGGTGACGCCGGCATCCTACCCGAAGAAGGGGATATCGTTTTCATTAAGAGAGACGCCTGCCTGAGTGAACCCAATCTCACGCCGGCCGGTTTGGAATTATGACCGGGTCAAGGTATCCTGCCTAGGCGGATCATATCAAGTTATGATGCGGCGGGGACTTAAGGGTTTCAGCCCAGGGCTAATTCCCAAAAATAAGGGGTCCAAATGATGACAAAAGATAAGAATCTCCCGACAAACAAAGTCATCCCATTGAAAAGATATGCCAAGAGGAAAGCTGAGTTAACCCCGTCCGCCCCCTCTCTTTTTGATTCGGATAGTGATGCGTTTTGGGACCCCTTAAAAGCAGATAATCACTCCGACCTCTACCAGTTATTGGAACGTCCTTTCGATGGGTTGGATTTTATTCGGGAGATGGAGAGTGATTGGACCGGGGAGGTCTATGACACGCTGTTCCTCCAGTCAGATTTAATTTTCTATTTCACCGTGGCCTTAACTGATGGTCACAGAATAGAAAATTTTTTCAAGGGAACCCTGTTGGAACAGTTTATCACTCAGAAAATTGATGGGGATCTGGATATCTGGTCGGTGGTGACGGATGTGAAGGTCGCGGCTAAACTAATCATCAATTATCTTGTTGATGAAAATATGGCTTTTTCGATGAAATGTGAGTCCCGGGATGACCAAAAATAACTTTTGCGCCGCGAATCTTGATTCTGAGTTCATTTCTAATTTTGAGCAGGCGCTGGCCCATCGCCCCCATCGTGTGATCAAGAAAGACGATTATGTTCAGGCCGCCGTTCTCATTCCTCTCTTTGACAAGGATGGGGACTTAAATGTGTTGTTGACCAAACGAACGGATACGGTGGAAACGCACCAAGGGCAGATATCTTTCCCCGGCGGAGTAAGGGATCCAGAAGATATCAACCTTCTTAACACGGCGCTGCGGGAAGCTGACGAAGAAGTGGGGATCAAGACGGCGGACGTCCGCATATTAGGTGAGTTGGATCAGGAAGTGACAATTACCAATTTTATTATCTCCCCTTTTGTGGGTATCATTCCATATCCTTACAGATTCAAGGCCAACCCCAGGGAAGTGGCTCGTCTCATCAGCGTCCCCCTCTGTGTATTACGTGATCAGGAAAAAAACGGACCGGCCACTTACAACTATCATGGTGTTGATTACCCATCATACAGATTCACCTACCAGGGTCATGTCGTTTGGGGCGCCACGGCCAGAATCCTTAAAAATTTCCTTGAGGTTATACCCAGCTAGCACCTAAAATGTCGGCACGAAACGGGAGACGCGGTGACAAAAAGTCGGCGATCGGCCGTCAGCACTTCAAAAATAGAATGACAACCGCAGCTTAACCTCCTGGCCACACGGTTTTTGTTCTTGATAAAATAAACTAACAGATTGTTTTATTTTAAAAATAACTTATGCAGGCTGTTCGCTTACGAAAGAAAAAGAGCAGATGCGAATTTTTTTTGACTGGTTGGCATACCGGTTTACAATGTTCGTGTCTGCTCTTTTTTTCTTATTTTTCGGTGTCTGCCTTTACGTTATCATCCTAGTGGACCATTGCTTCCGATTGATGAGCAAAGAGGTGGCCCGAGCGATAAACAGGTGGATAAACATGCTCGTCGCCCGTGACGCGGTTTATTTTTTCTTTGAGTTCGGAAAGATCGAAAGACTTAGTCACGAGATAGTTAGCCGCCATAGTCCGCGGGTCATCCTTAAGGGAGTCGTAGGCGCTGCACAGTATCACCGGCAACTCGTAATAACGGCAGCGAATTTCTTGAAGCAGCCCCAGCCCATGGGAGTTTCCCGGCATGATATCTAAAATGAGTACATCTGGGTGAAGGAAGTCAATAATACTTAGGAGATGGCGCCCCGAAGAAAGCGTCGCCACGGCGTGTCCCTCGGCGATTAACGCCTCCATAAGACACTGTCGGATATATTCTTCGTCATCCACTATTAGTATCTTGGCCATGAAATCATCTCCTTCGACCCAGCATTTCCACGTTAAACCGCTAAGAATCGTTAACGCTATAAAGTTTCGGCTGAAGAAACCTGTGTTGTCCTAAATCGGCTTATCTATTTTGACATGTTATGAGCATTTAACAAATTTGTAAATAGGGCGGTGGATTCATTTTACCGGGAGTTTTTCCCGGCCGGATGGGGATTCTTCCCGGTTGGTTCGACGAAGCTGGAACCATTTTTTTCGAAAAAAACAGACACCACCGGTAACTAAAATTTATATTATGGGAAAATGCTATAACTTATTTTATGATTAATTTACTATAATTATATTTTTATATGTTTAAAGTTCATAACTGGAATCAATATTACCCTGATTTTTTCTTGACTATAAAAAAACACTAGTGCATAATAAAAAATCGATACTGAAAAGTAGGCAATCTGCTTTCAGTATCGGCAACGGGAAAAACAACATCGACTGGTCGTTCTATCTCCGCTCGTCTACGACGAAGACAATATACTCACATACTGTTCTAAGCTGAAAGCCGGCCGTTGCGGGTTGATTGTATACACATAATTTAAATGGTTAGTTACCGGTAATGCCGTATCCCCGCCTGCAAAAAAATCAGCTTGACAAGTTACGGGTGAATAATATGCGCCGATTTTTGACTTTTATTCTTTGTCACCGGAGAATCAGTTCCATCTCTCGGAACGGCATATTAGCTGTATTTTACCTCCTGACCGGGATGATATTATTGGCCCCTTTGGCCGAAACCGAGGCGGCCGGGAAAGAACCGCCGTCTAATCTCTCTTCCCTGTCATTGCAGGAATTGATGGAGATTGAGATCGTCTCGGCAGCCAAAAAACCGGAAACGGTGTCCGAATCAGCCGCGGCAGTATACGTCATCACCCAAGACGATATTAGACGATCCGGAGCCACTTGTATCCCCGAGGCACTGCGTCTGGCTCCGGGAGTAGAGGTAGCCCGGATAGACACCAACCAGTGGGCTATCACGATCCGGGGATTTAACCAATTATTTTCAAGCAAGCTGTTGGTCATGATAGACGGTCGGACTATTTATACCCATTTGTTTTCCGGCGTATATTGGGATCAACAAGAT